>NZ_JBICCO010000015.1:0-92540 GCF_043119405.1 Achromobacter sp. 413638 | reverse complement strand
TTTAAAAACCCAACTAACCCCCGGCGGCGCCCCGCCCCCGGCCCCCCGCAGGATGCCTCCCTGGCGGGAGACGGGCGTTACTTTACGCTCTTTTCGAACTTTTCCAGCAGCTCGTTGCCGCGCTTGACGATGTTCTCGGCGCCGTCCTTGGCCGTGACCTTGCCCGAGACGATGCGCTCGATCTCGGCGTCCTCGATTTCACGGATCTGCGGCAGGAAGCCCAGGCGCAGGCCGCGCGATTGGGCGGTGGTTTCCACGTTCAGCTGCTTGACGCCGACTTCGGTGCCGGGGTTCTTGTCGTAGAAGCCTTCCTTCTTGGTCAGCTCGTAGGCGGCCTTGGTGACGGGCACGTAGCCGGTCTGCTGGTGCCAGCGGGCGGCGATCTCGGGGCTGGCCAGGAACTTGAAGAAGGCGGTCACGCCCTTGTACGTTTCCGGCTTCTTGTTGGCGAAGACCCACAGCGAGGCGCCGCCGATGATGGTGTTCTGCGGCGCGCCCTGCACGTCCGAGTAGTAGGGCAGGGTGGAGGTGCCGAATTCGAACTTGGCGTTCTTGGCGATGTTGGCGCGCAGGCCCGACGATCCGGTGATCATGGCGCACTTGCCGCTGATGAACAGCGAGTTCGGCTCGTCGCCGCGACCGCCGTACATGAAGATGCCTTCCTTGCCCAGCTTGGCCAGGTTTTCCAGGTGGCGCACGTGCAGCGGGGTGTTCACGGCGACGCGGGCGTCCAGGCCGCCGAAGCCGTTGTCCTTGGTGGCGTAGGGCACGTTGTGCCAGGCCGAGAAGGTTTCCAGCTGGACCCAGGACGGCCACGAGGTGGTGTAGCCGCATTCCTGGCCGGCGGCCTTGAGCTTCTGGCCGGCGGCGGCCAGCTCTTCCCAGGTCTTGGGCGGCTTGTCGGCGTCCAGGCCGGCCTTCTTGAAGGCGTCCTTGTTGTAGTAGAACACCACGGTGGAGCTGTTGAACGGCATCGACACCAGCTTGCCGTCGGCCGACGAGTAGTAGCCGGCCACGGCGCCGATGAATTCCTTGGGATCGATCGGGTTGCCGGCTTCTTCGGACATCTGCTGCACCGGCTTGATGGCGCCCTTGGCGTACATCATGGTGGCGGTGCCGACTTCGAAGACCTGGAGGATGTCGGGCGCGTTGCCGGCGCGGAACGCGGCGATGCCCGCATTCATCGACTCGCCGTAGTTGCCCTTGTAGACTGCCTTGACCTGGTATTCGGGGTTCTTCTTGTTGAACTCGTCGACCAGCCCGTTGACGCGGTCGCCCAGCGCGCCTTCCATCGAGTGCCAGAACTGGATCTCGGTGGCGGCATGGGCCGAGGCGCCGGCGAACGCGGCCATGACGGCGGCGAAGGTTAGGGCAATACGGTGGGATCGCATGGTGTGGTTTCCTCCAGTTGGGCGTGTCGCGGCCGATTTTCCGGCCGCGGAAAACACGTCACCTTATGAATTGTTTGTGACAAAAGCGTGACTTTCACATCACTCCAAACGGCTGTCAAATTGCGCGTTTTGGGCGCGAACGAACATTCTTCATTTTTTTCCCAGGGACATGACGGTTTACAATCCTCCCATTATGAAAAACGAACTTTCGATTGCGTTCATCGGCGGCGGCAATATGGCCGCCGCCCTGGCTTCCGGGCTGGCTGGCAAAGTATGCCCCGCCGGCAACATCCATGTCATTGACATAAACGAGGAGGCGCAGGCCTCGTGGCGGGCGCGCGGCATGACCACCGCCACCGCCGCCGACGAGGCCCTGGCGCGGTGCCGCGTCTGGGTGTTCGCGGTCAAGCCACAGAACATGAAAGACGTTGTGGCGTCCACGCGTCAGTGGCTGCGTCCGGACACGCTTGTGGTAAGCGTGGCGGCCGGCATCCGCGCCGATACCCTGGCCGGCTGGCTGGGCACGCCGGAGCAGCCGTTCCGCCGCCTGGTGCGCTGCATGCCGAACACGCCGGCCCTGGTGGGCGCGGGCATGACCGGCCTGGCCGCCCTGGATGGCGTCGGTCAGGAAGACCGCGAACTCGCGGCCAGCCTGTTGGCCAGCGTGGGCGACGTCGTCTGGGTGGCCGACGACGCGGCGCTGGATGGCGTGACCGCGCTGTCGGGCAGCGGCCCGGCTTATGTGTTCCTGTTCCTGGAAGCGCTGATCGCCGGCGGCCAGAAGGTCGGCCTGACGGCCGAGCAGGCGCGCCAGCTTGCCTTGGGCACGCTGGCCGGGGCCACCAAGCTCGCGGCCGAGTCGTCCGAGCCGCCGTCTGTCCTGCGCGAGCGTGTCACGTCCAAGGGCGGCACCACGGCCGCCGCGCTGGCGTCCTTCGGCGCGGCGGGCTTCGCCGGCATCGTCGAGGACGCGCTGGCGGCCGCCGCGCGCCGTTCGCGCGAGCTGGCGGAGGAATTCGGCAAATGAGCGCGCAGGCGAGCCGCTACGAAGCCATGCGCGCGCCGCAGTTCGCGGTGGCGGTGCTGTGCATGCTGCTGGTGGTGGTCGGTTCCAACATCCTGGTGCAGGTGCCGCTGAACGACTGGCTGACCTGGGGCGGGCTGTCCTATCCGGTGGCGTTCCTGGTCACCGACGTGCTGAACCGCCGTTTCGGTCCATCGGCGGCGCGGCGCGTGGCCTGGTTCGGTTTCGCCGCCGCGCTGGTCGTCTCGTTCTGGGTGGCCTCGCCGCGCATCGCGCTGGCCTCGGGTCTGGCCTATATCTGCGCGCAACTGGTCGACATCCAGGTCTTCGACCGTCTGCGCGACCAGCGCTGGTGGCGCGCGCCGTTGATTTCAGGCGTGTTGGGCGCGGTGCTGGATACGGCCGTGTTCTTCAGCGTGGCCTTCGCCGCCACGGGCACGCCCTGGCTGACCTGGATGGCGGGCGATCTGGCGATCAAGCTGGCGGTCAACATCAGCATGCTGGCGCCGTTCCGCGCGCTGATGTGGAACCTGGCCAAGCCGGCCAACGCCTGAAGCCGGGCGGGGCAGGGAAGAGGCGGCCTGCGGGCCGCCTTTTGTCATTCGGGGCCGCGCGCGCCTTGGCGTATGGCATCGCGCGGACATTATTGAAACCGATCGATATATTCCGGGCGCGAACGCGCAGGATTAACACGCTAATTATTATCCGTAAGTCTTGCGTAAGGACTGTATTTAAATGCGAATACGCGGGCTCAGATAATGATTTTTCGCAAAGCGCAGATGCTGAAACGGCGCTGACGCGCAAGGGGATAAACAAGGCCGGATCGCGATTTTCCCTGCGATTTCACGGGCTTGTAGCCTCGATGCGGCACGATTAAAGATTTCTCCGCAAATATTGGGGATTACACGCAGTGACAGTGCGGCGGCTTGCTTCCAGAATACCGCCCACATCGTGTTTTCGCCCAAGAAGCCGGCAACGCGCGGCACGAATCACGGGGCACCCTCCCGCGAATTCGGACCGGTCCGAGCCGCTCAAAACCTCGCTGGAGAACTACGCATGAAGTTTCTGCATCGCCTTACCCCGGTAGCCGTTGCGCTTGGGGCGCTTGCCCTGGCAGGTTCCGTGCATGCCGCCGACACCATCAAGATCGGCATCCCCCAGCCGATGACCGGCCCCAACACCCAGTACGGCGACCAGATCCAGGCTGGCGCGCTGACCGCCATCGAAACGATCAACGCCAAGGGCGGCGTCAAGGGCAAGAAGCTCGAACCCATCCTCATCGACGACGGCTGCGAACCGAAGCAGGCCGTGCCGGCCGCCAACCGCGTGGTCAACTCCGGTGCCAAGTTCGCCGTGGCGCATGCGTGCTCGGGCGTGACCGTGGCCGCCGTGAACGTCTACGAACAGGAAGGCATCGTCGGCATCACTCCGGGCGCCACCTCGCCGCTGGTGACCGACACCATCAAGCCGCACTATTTCTTCCGCACGATCGGCCGCGACGACCAGCAAGGTCCGTATGCCGCCCGCTACATCGCCAAGACCCTCAAGCCGCAGAAGGTCGCCGTGCTGCATGACAAGCAGACCTACGGCTCGGGCGTGGCCACCCAGGTCAAGGACACGCTGACCAAGGAAGGCGTGAACGTCGCGCTGTTCGAAGGCATCAACGTCGGCGACAGCGACTATTCGGCCATCATCACCAAGCTCAAGTCGGCCGGCGTGGACCTGGTCTACTTCGGCGGCTACCACCCCGAGCTGGGCCTGCTGCTGCGCCAGTCGCGCGAACAGGGCCTGAAGGTCCAGTTCATGGGTCCGGAAGGCACCGCCAACCAGGACCTGGTGGCGATCGCCGGCCCGGCCATCGAAGGCCTGCTGGTCACGCTGCCCGCCGACTTCACCAAGCTGCCGGGCAACGAAAGCATCGTCAAGGCCTTCAAGGACGCCAAGCGCGATCCGGACGGCGCCTTCCAGATGCCGGCCTATGCCGCGGTCCAGATCCTGGCCGACAGCATCACCGCGGTGGGCGAAGATCCCGCCAAGGTGGCCGACTACATGCACAAGACCACCTTCAACACCGGCATCGGCAAGGTCGAGTACGACGCCAAGGGTGATTTGAAGAACTTCGAGTTCGCCGTCTACAAGTGGGACAAGAACGGAAAGAAGACCCAGCTGTAAACTCGCGATCCCGCCGGCGTGGTGCCGGCGTGTAGGGCCTGTCCTTGCCGTCATGCCGTAATCCGCGTAGCGAAGCGCCAAAAGCGCTGTGCGGCCGGCAGGCGCCGATGGCAGGCCCTTATAAAATACGCCCAGGTTTCCGGCTCCGGGTCTCACTACCGGAGCCGGAACTATTTGGAGCACAGAGAAATAATGTCTGACCTCATACCCCAACTTACCCAGCAATTCTTCAACGGATTGTCTCTGGGCGCGATCTACGCGTTGATCGCCATCGGCTACACAATGGTCTACGGCATCATCGGTATGATCAATTTCGCCCACGGCGAAATCTATATGATCGGCGCCTATGTCGGCCTGGTCACCTTGACCTCCATCGGCACCAACAGCGGCTTGCCCGTGCCTTTCATCATCGCCGCCATGCTGCTCGTGGCCATCGTGGTCACCGGCATCTACGGCTTTTCCGTCGAACGCGTGGCTTACCGGCCGGTGCGCAACAGCCCCAGGCTGGTCGCGCTGATCTCGGCCATCGGCATGTCGATCTTCCTGCAGAACTGGGTCGCGCTGGGCCAGGGCGCCCGCGACATGGCCGTGCCGTCGCTGGTTTCCGGCGCGGTGCAGTTCCACATGGGATCCGACTTCGATGTCACGGTGCCGTATTCGCGCATCATGATCATCGTGGTGACCGTGGTGCTGATGGTGGGCCTGACGCTGTTCATCAAGTACTCACGCATGGGCCGTGCCTCGCGCGCCTGCTCGCAGGACATGCACATGGCCAACCTGCTCGGCATCGACACCAACCGGGTGATCTCCTTCACGTTCGTGATGGGCGCGATCCTGGCGGCGGTGGGCGGCGTACTGATCGCCATCACCATCGGCAAGCTCAATCCCTTCATCGGCTTCCTCGCCGGCATCAAGGCCTTCACGGCGGCGGTGCTGGGCGGCATCGGCAGCATCCCCGGCGCCATGCTGGGCGGCGTGTTGCTGGGCCTGGCCGAGACCTTCGCGGCAGCCTACATCTCGTCGCAGTACAAGGACATCGTGGCGTTCTCGCTGCTGGTCCTGATCCTGCTGTTCCGTCCCACCGGGCTGTTGGGCAAACCTGAGGTGGAAAAAGTCTGATGTCGAACAATAATCTGAAAAACGCCACGATGGCGGCGGTGCTGACCGCCGTCATCGTCACCCCCGTCTTTGGCCTGCAGCTGATCCGCCAGGGCGCGCGCACCACGATGGAGTCCAACTGGTCGCTGGTGGCGCTTGCCGCCGCGGTCGTGTTCGTGTTCCAGCTGTTGCGCCCCTGGCTGGCCAAGCCGTTCCAGAAACTGAAGACGGGCCTGCCGACCCTGCCGTCGTCGCCGGCCAAGAGCAACAAGCTGCTGGTGCTGCTGATCCTGGCGGCCGCCGTGATCTGGCCGTTCTTTGCCGGCCGCAGCTCGGTCGACATCGCCACGCTGGTGCTGATCTACGTGATGCTGGGCCTGGGCCTGAACATCGTGGTGGGTTTCGCCGGGCTGCTGGACCTGGGTTTCGTCGGCTTCTATGCCGTCGGCGCCTATACCTACGCCTTGCTGTACCACTGGGGCGGCTGGAGCTTCTGGGAAGCGCTGCCGTTCTCGGGCGCGATGGCCGCGCTGTTCGGCTTCATCCTGGGCTTTCCGGTGCTGCGCCTGCGCGGCGACTACCTGGCCATCGTGACGCTGGGCTTCGGCGAGATGATCCGCCTGCTGCTGATCAACCTGAACACGCTGACCGGCGGTCCGGACGGCATCTCGGGCATTCCGAAGCCGTCGGTGTTCGGCCTGGAAATGACGCGTCGCGCCAGCACCGAGGGCGGCACCACGTTCCACGACTTCTTCGGCCTGACGTTCCAGAATCAGCACATGGTGATCTATCTGTACATGATGGCCCTGCTGCTGGCGCTGGTTACGCTGTTCGTGTCCACGCGCCTGATCCGCATGCCGGTCGGCCGCGCCTGGGAAGCCCTGCGCGAGGATGAGATCGCCTGCCGTTCGCTGGGCCTGAACCCCACCCGCATCAAGCTGTCCGCGTTCACGCTGGGCGCGACCTTCGCCGGCTTTGGCGGCGCGTTCTTCGCGGCCCGCCAGGGCATGGTGAATCCGGAGTCCTTCACCTTCATCGAATCGGCGCTGATCCTCGCCATCGTGGTGCTGGGCGGCATGGGTTCGCAGGTGGGCGTGATCCTGGCGGCGGTGCTGCTGACCGTGCTGCCCGAGCTGGCGCGCGAGTTCGCCGAGTACCGCATGCTGATGTTCGGCCTGGTGATGGTGTTGATGATGATGTGGCGTCCGCAGGGGTTGTTGCCCATGAAGCGTCCCCACGTGGAGCTGTCCAAATGAGCGAGGCGTTGCTTAAAGTATCCGGACTGACCATGCGGTTCGGCGGTCTGCTGGCCGTCGACAGCGTGGCCTTCGAAGTCAAATCCGACGAGGTATTCGCCATCATCGGCCCGAACGGGGCCGGCAAGACCACGGTGTTCAACTGCGTGGGCGGTTTTTACGCGCCCACCGCGGGCGAGATCCTGATGGACGGCAAGGCCATCACCGGCCTGCCCAGCCACAAGGTCGCGCGCCACGGGCTGGTGCGCACGTTCCAGAACGTGCGCCTGTTCAAGCAGCTGACCGTGTTGGAAAACCTGCTGGTCGCCCAGCACACCCAGGTCGAGGCGCGCCTGCTGCCGGGCCTGCTCAAGCTCAAGTCCTATCGCCAGTCGGAAGCCGATGCGCTGGCGCGCGCGGCGCAATGGCTGGACTTCATGGGCCTGCGCGAGTTCGCCAACCGCGAGGCCGGCAACCTGGCCTACGGCCACCAGCGCCGCCTGGAGATCGCGCGCTGCATGATCACCAAGCCGCGCCTGCTCATGCTGGACGAGCCGGCCGCCGGCCTGAACCCGCAGGAAAAGCGCGATCTGCAATCGCTCATCGACCAGCTGCGCCGCGAGTTCGGCGTGGCGGTGCTGCTCATCGAGCACGACATGAGCCTGATCATGGGCATCTCCGACCGCATCCTGGTCATGGAGCACGGCAAGCCCATCACTACCGGCACCCCCGAGCAGGTGCGCAACGACGAGCGCGTCATCAAGGCGTACCTGGGGGAGGAATAAATGCTGAAGCTGGAAAACATACACACCTACTACGGCGCCATCCAGGCGCTGAATGGCGTGTCGGTGGATGTCAACAAGGGCGAGATCGTCACCCTGATCGGCGCCAACGGCGCCGGCAAGACCACGCTGCTCATGACCGTCTGCGGCAATCCCAGGGCCAAGGAAGGCAAGATCACGTTCGAGGGCGAGGACATCACCCACAAGGACACGCACCACATCATGCGCAACGGCATCGCCATTTCTCCGGAAGGGCGGCGCGTGTTCAAGGACCTGACGGTCGCCGAGAACCTGATGATGGGCGGCTTCTTCGCCAAGCGCGACGAAATCCACGAGGGCATCGACCACGTCTACGGCCTGTTCCCCCGGCTGAAGGAGCGCGCCAGCCAGCGCGCCGGCCTGATGTCCGGCGGCGAGCAGCAGATGCTGGCCATCGGCCGCGCGCTGATGACCCGTCCGCGCCTGCTGCTGCTGGATGAGCCCACGCTGGGCCTGGCGCCGCTGGTGATCGCGCAGATCTTCGACATCATCCGCGAGATCCGCGAGCAGGGCGTGACGGTGTTCCTGGTCGAGCAGAACGCCAACAAGGCGCTGCAGGTGGCCGACCGTGGCTATGTGCTGGAGAACGGCCGCGTGGTGCTGCAGGACACGGGTGCCAATCTGCTGGTCAATGACGAGGTCCGCAAAGCCTACCTGGGCGGCTGACCAATTTCCCCCGCGAAGGGAGTGGGCGCACCGCGAGGTGCGCTTTTTTTTATCCGGGATGCGGGGGAAGGGAGGGCGGCTCAGGCCGCGATGCGGGCGTGCGGCGCGTCGGCCAGGTAGCGGTCGATGGCGGCGCGCGCCAGCGCATCGATCGAATCGGTGAGCGTGATGCCCAGGCCGGGACGCAGCGCGTGCGGCACGGCCAGCGGCAGCTCGGTGCAGCCCAGGACCACGGCGTCGGCGCCGCGCGCCTTCAGGCGCGCGATGCACTCGGCCGCCGGCGAGTAGGCCTGTTCGAGCTGATTGCCTTTCACGGCGCGGATCGAGCCCATGCAATAGCGCTCGACCTCGTCCTCGTCGGGCACCAGGCATTCATAGCCCTGTGCCTCGAGATGGCGCTGGTACAGGCCCAGCTTGAGCGTGGCCGCGGTGCCCATCAGCCCGATGCGGCCCTTGGGCAGGCCGAGCCGGCGCAGGTCGTCGATGACCGCCTCGATGATGTGCAGCACCGGCAGCCGGGTGGCGGCCGTGATCTGGTCGTACCAGAGGTGCGCGGTATTGCACGGGATGGCGATGAGCTGCGCGCCCGCGCGTTCCAGGAAGCGCACGCCTTCGACCATGTGGGGCAGGGGATTCTCGCCGCCGGCCATGTAGGCGCTGGAGCGGTCGGGGATGCGGGGATCGTTGCGCAGCAGTGTGGGAATGTGCTGCTGGTCGACATCGGCGGGCGTGAGCGCCGCCAGGCGCAAGGCGAAAGCGGCGCCGGCCATGGGGCCCATGCCGCCCAATACACCCAGGTAACAACCCTGGGAAAAGCTATTCACTTTAAGACTCCGAAGCGGTGCTGCGCCGGGCTCGGAAAGCGGCCCGGCCTCTGGCATGCCGCGATGTTCCGCGAGCCGGCCGGACAAGGACATCGCTGCCCACGCCTGACCGCTCGCTGAACGAGGGCGCCGCATGCCGCGGCGCCCAGGCGGCGCCAAGCCGCCATCATACGCCTGCCCGGCGCGGGCCCGCTGGCGGGCCTGCGTCGCGCGGCTGGCTTACTCCAGGCCTTCGGCCTTGCGAGCGGCCTTCACGCCGCCGTTTTCCTGCATGCGCTTGAAGAACGCGGCCAGATTGTCCAGGCCGGTCAGGTCGACCTGCTTGCCATGCGCCCAGGTCAGCACCACGTAGAGATAGGCGTCGGCCACGCTGGGGTCGGCGCCCACCAGGTAGGACTTGCCGGCCAGCTGGGCATCGAGCTGCGCGAACAGCTTGGAGAGCAGCTTGGACGCGTTGGCGGCCAGTTCCTTCTGCGCGCCTTCCTCGGACAGGAAGCGCATCGGCGCGAAGACCAGCGAGAAGGTCTTGTGCAGGTCGGAGTTGATGAAGCCCAGCCAGCGGCGCACTTCGGCGCGGGAGCGCGCGCTGCCATCGCCCATCAGCTTGCTTTGCGGGGCCTGTTCGGCCAGGTATTCGAGGATGGCGACGTTCTGCGTCAGGGTCCAGTCGCCGTCGGCCAGCGCGGGAACCGCGCCCAGCGGATTGATCTTCAGGAATTCCGGACCCTTGAGCTCGTCGCGGCTGAGCTTGTGCGTTTCATAGGGCTTGCCCAGCCATTCCAGCACGATGTGGGAAGCGAGCGAGCATGCGCCAGGCATGTAGTACAGTTTCATTTGAAGGCGTCTCCTGTGGGGCAGGGCGGGAGGCGACCCGTCCTTGCCGCATATGGTACGCCACTCATGTGGCGACGATGCGTGATAGCCCCACGATATATACCGCCGCGTCCGCCGCCTCGCGCCGGGATCGTCCGACGGACGCCGCGCCATTCGCCATGCGCCCATGCCGTAGCCGGAGATGACCATGCCGCCTCGTGCCGCCGCAACGCTGTCCGTCTTCCTTTCCGGCGCCGTGCTTGCGGCCTGCGCCTGGTCCGCAACCGCGCGCGCCGAGCCGGTGTCGGCCGGCACCGGGATCCCGCCCGCCGCGCCGACCCAGGTCACGCCCGTGGCGGGCGGCCTGGAACATCCCTGGGCCATGGCCTTTCTGCCCGATGGCGGCATCCTCATCACCGAACGCCCCGGCAATCTGCGGCTGCTGCGCATTCACGGCGGCCTGTCCGCGCCCTTGAAAGGCGTACCCAAGGTGGCCGCGCAGGGGCAGGGCGGCCTGCTCGACGTGGCCTTGTCGCCGGATTTCGCCAAGGACCGCCTGGTCTACCTGTCCTATGCCGAGGCCGGCGACGGCCGCGCCAGTACAGCCGTGGGACGCGGCCGTCTGGCCGATGACGGGGCCCGCCTGGAGGATTTCCGCGTCCTGTTCCGGCAGGAGCCCAAGCTGTCCGAGGGGCTGCATTTCGGTTCCCGCCTGGTGCTGGACGGCAAAGGGCATCTTTACATCGCGCTGGGCGAGAACAACCAGCGCTCCACCGCGCAAGACCTGGGCAAGCTGCAGGGCAAGGTGGTGCGCATCCGGGCCGACGGCTCGGTGCCGCCGGACAATCCCTTCGTGGGCAAGGCCGGCGCGCGCCCCGAGATCTGGTCCTATGGCCACCGCAATCCGCAGGGCATGGCGTTGAACCCCTGGTCCGGCGAGCTGTGGGAAAGCGAGCATGGGCCGCGCGGCGGCGACGAGGTCAATCTGATCAAGCCGGGGCTGAACTACGGCTGGCCCCTGGCGACCTACGGCATCGACTATTCCGGCCAGCCCATCCCCGAGGCGCGCGGCCAGACGCTGCCGGGCATGGAGTCGCCGCTGTATTGGTGGCCGAAGTCGCCCGCCATCAGCGGCATGGCGTTCTACGACGCGCCCAGGTTTCCGGCCTGGCGTCATTCGCTCTTCATCGGCGCGCTGGCCGAACGCAACCTGATCCGGCTGACGTTGGACGGCGACAAGGTGGTGGCGCAGGAACGCCTGCTGGGCGAGCGCGGCAAGCGGATCCGGGACGTGCGGGTCGGACCGGACGGCCATGTGTATGTATTGACGGACGAATCGCCGGGCGAGCTGCTGCGCATCGCGCCGGCGGGGGGATGAAGCCATGAAGACCTACGAACTGATCGGATCGGCCGGCTGCGGTTCCGCCATCGTCGAGATGGCGCTGGCGCTGGCCAATGTGCCGTACACGCTGGAAGACGTGCCTTACCTGAAGCCGGGGCCGCAGCGCGACCGCCTGCTGCGCCTGAATCCGCTAGGCCAGGTGCCGACGCTGGTGACGCCGGACGGTGAGGTCATGACAGAAAGCGCGGCCATGATCCTGCATCTGCACGACGTGGCGCCGCAGGCCGGCCTGGCGCCGTTGCCCGACCAGCCCGAGCGCGCGCGCTTCCTGAACCTGCTGATCCGGTTGGTCGCGGCCATCTATCCTACCTTCACCTATGGCGACAATCCGCCGCAATGGACCACGGAAGGCGCGCCCGCCGACCTGCTGCGCGAGCGCGTGCACACGCGCCGCGCCGAACTGTGGCAGGAGCTGGAGCGGCAGGCCGGCGCGCCGCACATGCTGGGCGAGCGGTTTTCGGCGCTGGACCTGTACGTGGCCGTGATGACGCGCTGGCGTCCGGGGCCGGCCTGGTTTGAATCGGTCTGCCCGGCCTTGACGGCGGTGGCGCGCGAGGCGGGACGCAATCCGGCCGTGGCTCGCGCGCTGCGTCGCAACTTCCCGCCGCCCACCGAATAGCGCGCCTCAGCGCTTGCCGCGGCGCGGCTTCGAGCGAGCCTCGCGCAAGGCGATGTAGATGCCGCTGCCGGCGATGAAGGCGGCGCCCAGATAGGCCAGCGCGTCGGGCGCCTCGCGCCAGAACACCCAGCCCAGCACGGTGGCCCAGATCAGGCCGGTGTAGTCGAACGGCGCCACCACGGAGGCCGGGGCGATGCGGAACGCCTGCGTGATCAGCGTCAGCCCCAGCGTGCTGAACAGCGCCACGCCCGCGAAATAGGGCAGGTCGCCGATGGCCGGCGCCTGCCAGACCCAGGGCAGGGTGAGGATGCTGCACAGGAACTGGCCGGCCACGATGTAGAAGGTGGTGGTGAGCATGCCTTCGCTGGGGCTGATGCCGCGCGCCGTGGTCATCATGACCGCGTACAGCATCGCGGTGGTCAGCGGCAGCAGCGTGGCGGCCTGGAATGCATCGGTGCCGGGCCGCACGATGATCAGCACGCCCGCGAAGCCCGCCAGCACCGCCAGCCAGCGGCGGCTGTCGACGCGCTCCTTCAGCACGAACACCGACAACGCCGTCACGAACAGCGGCGCGGCGAAGGCGATCGCCGTCGCCTCGGCCAATGGCAAGGAATTCAGGCCGAGGTAGAAACAACAGGCCGACACCACGTTGATCGCGCCGCGCGCCAGGTGCAGGCGCAGATGCCCGGTGCGCAAGACGCGGCGGCCGCCCAGCCACAGCGCCAGCGCCGTGACCACCGGCAGGGCGATCAGCGCCCGCAGGAACAGGATTTGCAGCGGGTGATAGCTGGCGCCCAGCCACTTGGCGTTGGCATCGCTGAGCGTAAGGAAGAAGATGCCGGCCATCACACAGGCGATGCCGGCGGCGGCGGAAGAGGGACGGGCGGTAGGCAGGGTGGCGGAGGACATGGGCGGGAGCAGCGGATCACGGCGATTCCTGGCGCCGTACGAAGGGAGGGCTTGGATGCAGGGCGCCGGTGCAAGTGCCGGCGTGGCCTGGCCGGGCGTCAGCCCTGGCTGCGGTAGGCGGCCAGCGCAACCATGGCCCAGGAGGCCAGGAAGGCGACGCCGCCCAGCGGCGTGACCGCGCCCAGCCAGTGCGTGCCGGTCAGCGCGAGCAGATACAGGCTGCCGGAAAAAAGCACGATGCCGGCGAACATCACCAGACCGGCGGCCGACAACAGGGGCGAGCCATAGCGCGCGCCGAGCAGGGCGATCGCGAAAATGCCCAGCGCATGGATCAGATGGTACAGCACGCCCGTCTGCCAGACGGCGAGCAGCTCGGGGCTGACGATACGCTTGAGCCCGTGCGCGCCGAAGGCGCCCGCGCCCACGGCCACCATGAGGTTCAATGCCGCGAGTATCGTGAGCTGCCGGTCTGTCATTGCTGGTCCTGGGTTCGAAGAGTCGTTTGGGCGGAGCCGCCGGTGCCTATGATATGGCATTCGGCGCCGGCGCTCTGCGCGCCGGCGATCGATCCGGCTTGCACCCCGCCGCCACGCGTCCGTTCGCCTGGCCGCGGCAGGCGCTGGCGCTCAAGCCGTCGTGAGCACCGCGCGGCCCACCACCTTGCCGGCCCGCAGCGAGGCCAGCACGCTGTCGGCCTGGTCCAACGCGTAGCGGTGCACCGGCATGGGCGGGACCTTGCCTGCGCGCACCAGTTCCATCAGCTCCTTCAATTCGGCCAGGTTGCCGACGTAGCTACCGATGATGGACAGCGCCTTCATGGGAATCAGCGCGATCGGCCACGTCGAGCCGCCGCCGAACAGGCCCACGATGATGAGCTTGCCGCCCTTGGTCAGGAAGTCGAAGGCCAGCGAAGTGGTGGCGGGCGCGCCCACCAGGTCGATGGCGGCCTGCGCCGGCTTGCCGCCGGCTGCCTTGATGATCTGCTGCGCCGCGTCCGGCGCCGCGCCGTCGATGGCCGCCAGCGCGCCTGCCTCCAGCGCCGCCTGGCGCTTGGCGGGGTCGATGTCCACCACGATGGCGCCGGCGCCGCCGAGCGCCTTGATGAGCGTCAGGCACATCAGTCCCAGGCCGCCCGCGCCGAAGATCACCACGGGATGCTGGCGGTAGGTCTGCTCGCCGATCTTCTTCAGCGCGGCATAGGTGGTCAGGCCGGAGCAGGCGTAGGGCGCGATCTGCGCCGGGTCCAGGTCGCCGATGTCGATCAGGTAGCGGGAGTGCGGCACGAGCACGTGGTCGGCGTAGCCGCCGGCGCGGTGCACGCCCAGGCAGGCCGGGGCCATGCAGTGGTTCTCCTGGCCCGCCTGGCACGACGGGCAGTTGCCGCAGCCGATCCAGGGATAGACCAGGTAGTTGCCGCCGGGCCGCAGGCCGGTCGCGTCGGGGCCGGCCGACACCATCGCGCCGACGGTTTCGTGGCCCATGGTGAGCGGCAGCGTAACGCCGCGCTCCTTGAGCGACAGCGTGCGCCCCTGACCCAGGTCGTAGCCCCCTTCCCAGAGATGGATGTCGCTGTGGCAGACGCCGGCGGCACGGACCTTGAGCAGCACCTGCGCGCCTTGCGGCACGGGCGTGGGCTGGTCCATTTCCTGCAGCGGGGCGCGGAAATCGACCACGCAATAGCACTTCATGGCATGTCTCCTTTATGGCTTGCTTGTTGTCGACCGGAAGAGGGGAGCGTCAGGCGTCGCGCCGCATCAGCGTGGACTTGCCGAACAGGCTTTCGATCAGGTCCACCGCCAGTTCGGCGGTCTTGTTGCGCACGTCGAAAGCGGGATTCAGTTCGACCACGTCGAGCGAACGCATCAGCCCGGTGTCGGCGATCATCTCCATGCAGAGCTGGGCCTCGCGGTAGGTCGGTCCGCCAGGCACGGTGGTGCCCACGCCGGGCGCGATCTCGGGGTCCAGGAAATCCACATCGAAGCTGACATGCAGGTGCGTGTCCTGGTCCAGGCCCGCGAGCGCGGCCTGCATGGTGGCGCGCATGCCCATTTCGTCCAGGTAGCGCATGTCGAACACTTCCAGCCCGGCCTCGTGCACCAGCCGCTTTTCGCCAGGATCCACGCTGCGTATGCCGATCTGGCGCACCCAGGCGGCCTCGATGTCGGGATGATGGCCGGACAGGCCGGTGATCTCCGCCGGACCGTAGCCGCACAGGCAGGCTACCGGCATGCCATGGATATTGCCGGTGGGGGTAAGCGCATGGGTGTTGAAATCAGCGTGCGCGTCCAGCCACAGCACCCGCAGTTTCTTGCCGGTGTCGCGGCAATGGCGCGCCACCGCGCTGATCGAGCCGATGCCCAGGCAGTGGTCGCCGCCCAACAGGATGGGCAGCTTGCCCTGGCGCAATTCGGCATGCACCGCGTCGTGGACCGCGCGGTTCCAGGCGGCCACTTCCGCCAGATGGCGGTAGCCGTCGACGGGAGGCTGCCAGGGATTGGCCGGGCCATACAGATTGCCGCGGTCCTCGACCTCGAAGCCCTGGGCCTCGATGACCGGACCCAGGCCGGCGACGCGCAGGGCTTCCGGTCCCATGGAGGCGCCGCGCGCGCCGGCGCCGATGTCGGTGGGCGCTCCGATCAGCGCGATGCCGCGCGGCAGGGAAGGGGTGGTCGGCTTGGCGGTTTTCTGCACGGGGCGGACTCCGGAAAGGAAAGACAGAATCAGGCGGCGGATGGAGCCGCCGCCGGCCCAGCGCCGGCCTGGCCGGCTTGGTGGACACATCTTAGCGCCGTCGCGCCCGCGCCCGCATTGCCATGGCGTGACAGAGGGCATTGCCATGGCGCGGCGGGCGTTTGGGGCACAATGGACCGAAAGCCGGCAGCGCTGGCGTCCATTTTTTCATATTCATGCCCATGATCCGCTTGTTCCCGCCCCTTCTTTCCTTCCTGCGGCCCCGTCTTGCGGCCGCGCTGGCGCTGGCCGCCATGGCTTGCGCGCTTCCTGCCGCTGCCCAGCAGAAGCCGCTGCGCATCGGCGTGGTTCCGGCCCTGGCCAACGAGGCGACCGAGAAAGCCATCGCGCTGGCCGCCCGGCAAGGGCTGGAGGTCAAGCTGGTGGAGTTCAATGACTGGGTGCTGCCCAATATCGCGGTGGCCGATGGCTCGGTGGATGCCAATTTCTTCCAGCACGAGCCGTTCCTGCAGGTGTTCAATGCGCGCCGAGGCGTGAAGCTGGTGCCGATCGCCTATGGCTACTCGACCATCATCGGTCTGTATTCCAAGAAGCTGAAGCGGGGCGAGCCGCTGCCCGAGGGCGCCACCGTCGCGGTGCCGAACGATCCGGTCAACACCGGCCGCGCCTTGCTGCTGCTGCAGTCCATGGGATTGATCGGCCTGAAGCCCGGCGTGGGCAACATGGCGGCGGTGGAAGACGTGACGCTCAATCCCAAGCGCCTGAAATTCGTGCCTGTCGAAGGCGCGCAATCGGCCCGCACCTTCGATGACGTGACGGCTTCGGTCACGTATCCCTCCTTCGCCAGGCAGGCCGGCCTGAGCGAGCAGGACTGCCTGGGTTTCGACAATAACAGCCCCGATTCCGTTCGCCGCTACGCGATCCGCTGGGTCACCACGCCCGAGCGCGCCAACGATCCGAGGCTGCTGAAATTCATCGCCATCTATCAGGAATCTCCCGAGGTCAAGGCCACGTTGCGGCGGCTGTATGGCGACCTGATCGTCTTTCCCTGGTAGCGCGGCGCGGCGGAGCATCCGAGCCCAAACCCACTCGCCGACAGCAAGAAAGCCCCTGCCTGGGCAGGGGCTCGGGCACGGCAGGCGCTCAGTGCGAGAACATGATCGGCACGGTCATGGTCTTCAGGATCGAGGCGGTCGCGCCGCCCATGGCCCATTCCCTGAGCTTGCTGTGACCGTAGGCGCCCATGACGATCAGGTCGGCGCTGTAGTCGGCCGCCGCGTTGAGGATGGTGCTGCCGACGCCCACGCCCTTGATGTCGCGGCGCACGTGCTCGGGCCGGGGCATGCCCTGGGCCTCGCAGTAGCTGGCCAGGTCGTCGAAGCTGGCCGATCCGGCGCCCCGCGTGGCCGCGCCTTCGTCCATCGTCAACACGACCAGGTGGTCCGCCATGCGCAGCACCGGCGCGGCATCCGCCAGCGCGCGGGCCGATTCACGGCTGCCGTCCCAGCAATACAGCACGCGCTCGCCGATCACCGGGAAATGGCCGCTGGAGGGCACGACCAGGACCGGCCGGCCGGCGGTCAGCAGGGTCTGCTCGACGAATTCGTTCTCGTGGGCAGCCTCGACATCGTCGCGGTTCAGCTGGCTGACGATGATCAGGTCGCTGACGCGTCCGTGCAGCGCCACGCTGGCGCTGGGCGAGGTGTCGTCGCTGCGGACCTGGGCGGGGATGTCCGCCTGCGAGGCCGCCGCCAGGAACGCATTCTGGACGCTGTCGCGGCCTTGTGCCTGCAAGTCCTTCATGACATTCAGCGCCCGGGACATCAGCACGGATTCGCCGTAGTAGTACTGCGGCGGAGCGGAGGTGGCGTAGATGCCGACCAGTTCCGCCTGGTGGCGTTTGGCCAGACCGATGGCTGCCTGGGTGCGGCGCTTGCAGTCGAAACCCTGGTCCAGATGGACGGAAATGCGGCGGTACATAGAGCCTCCTGAGTGAACTTGCGTTGGCGCTATCGTTGCGCGTTCGCGCCGACCGGCGCTTGATGCACGTCAAGCCGGCCTCAGTTTGCCCCGTCCGGCGCAAGCTCTAGGCCTGTTGGAGCTTGTCGCGCAGCTGCTGGACCTGCCGCGCCTGGCGGGCGATGCGTTCCAGAGGGGGCGGCAGACCGGGTTGCGCCAGACCCACCGCCGACGGCACCGGCATGACCCGGCCGCCGGGTTCCGGTTCGCCGTCGCGCGGGTGCAGCGCCCGCGCCAGGGTTTCGCCGTAGTCGCGCAGCGCGGATGCCGCTTCGCTGTCGGCAGGCAGGGCGGGCTGGATTTCCAGCACGGTGCCGGCGGCGGTCACCCGGCGCATGGCATTGAGCAGGGCTTCCGCCGTGTCGACCTTGCTGTCGCGGTGCAAGGGGTTCTGCTGCAGCCGTTCCAGTGACGCCTGGGCATTGTCGGCCGCCAGGCAGGCCTGCCGGCGCAGCTCGACGATGCGCCGCGGCGACTCCGCCGCCTCGCCGCTCTTTTCCCGAACGAGCGCCAGCACATAGTCGGCATGTCGCTGCAGCGCGCGCGCCAGCGCACCGGCCAGCTCGCGGGGCGCCTTCTCGGGCCACAGCAGAAAGCCGATCAGCAGCGCCAGCACGGCGCCCAGCACGCTGTTGAAGGCGCGCAGCGCGGCCAGTTCCGGTTCGTGCAGGTCCGGCTGCTGGATATGGCTGACCAGCACGAACTGCGAGGTCAGGAAGAACGTGAACAGGGCGTAGTTCACCGTGCGCGCGGCGAACGTGCCGAGCGCGATCGGCAGCACGGCCAGCGCGACGGAAAGCGGCGTGCTCAGCAGCAGGCCCAGCAAAGAGGCGCCGATCGCGCCCGCGACGCTGCCCAGCACGCGTTCCACGGTGCGCTGCCAGGTGGCGGCGAAATAGGGTTGCAGGATGAAGACCAGGGTCAGCGACATCCAGTAGCCGTGGTTGACGGCGAAGCTGCGCGACAGGGCGACGGCCAGCGTGGCGCCGATGCCCACGCGCAAGGCATGGCGCAGGGCGTCAGACTCCAGTCGCAGGTTCTGGCGCAGCGTGTTCCAGGCTTGCCGCGCCGGCGCGGCGGCCGAGCTGGATGCCGCGCCGGCCGGCAGCTCGGCGGCGTCGAACAGGGCCTGCCGGACGGACTGGGCGGACTGTTGCAGCCGGTCCAGCACCGGAATGACGCTGGCCAGCTCGGGCGCGTGCGCGAGCGCGGGGCCGCGAAGTTCGCGCAGATCGGTGCCGTAGCGTTCCAGCCGTTCGCGCAGGCGATCCGCCTGGCGCGCGTCGGCGGCATCGGAGGTGCCAGCGATGGCATTGCATACGCTGGCGTAGCGGTGCAAGGCGTGGCACAGGTGGGCGCCGGCATTGCGTCCCAGCCAGCGCGGCGCGTTCGATTCGAGCAGGTCGGCGGCGGCGACCATGGCGATGAAACTGTCCTCGGCCCGGTCGAGCAGGTAATACAGCTGCTGCGCGCGGGTGCGGCGCGAGGGACGCGCGCCTTGCACTTCGCCGATGCGGCTGCGGGCCGCCTCCAGCGCGGCCCGCAGGGCAGCCCGCTGCGAGCGGGACACGGCGCTCCATGCCGGCGCGCCAGTCTCGGGGCGCAAGCCGGAATACATGCCGGCCAGCGCGTCGGCAAAATCGGCCAGTCCCCGGTAGCAATGGGCCACGGCCAGCGTGGCGTCCTTCCAGGGGCGGCGGCGCCACACCAGCGCCGTCATCAGAATCGCCCAGGATGCGCCCGCGACGAAGAACAGCGCGTAGCGCAGGCTCTCGACGACTGTGGGCGCGGGCAGCTCGGCCGCCACCACGAAGCCGGCCGACAGCAGCGTGCCGATGATGGCGGCCGCCGGTCCCAGCACGCGCAGCAGGCCGCCCAGGGTGCAGCACAGGAAGGTCAGCGGCAGCAGCAGCCACAGATGGGGCGCGCTCACGCTGGCCAGCAGGCAATACACACCGCCGGCCAGTCCAAGCGCCAGCATGGCGCCCGCGCGTTGTCGCAACGGGCCGCCGGGATCGCCGAAGCAGGCCCAGAATGCCGCGATGGCGCTCCAGCCCAGCCGGGGTTCATCGAGCAGCACGGCCAGGATCACCGGCGCCGCGCTGGTGGCGGCGGCCTGCAGGGCGTCCAGCCAGAGGATGCGGCGCACGGCGGCGCGCCAGGGAGCGGGGGAGGAAGTCAAGCTGCTGCTTCGTTCAGGAAAGGGGCCCGGCGGGCGCGAGGCGCTCACCCTACCATGCCGGGAAGGCCGCCAATGCGTCTTCTGTGGCAGGTCATCGCCAATTTCGCGGCAACCTGCAGGTATGGTTACACATCTGTGACATTCGCGCCGCGCGGGCGCAAAATAATCTGGAGAAATCGGCGGAAATCGCCTAAAAAAACGTAAGCGTTACCACGCCGAATCGCCGGCCTGCGCAGTTCTGTGTCGGCGTTCATGTCCAGTGCGTCTCGGACCGCGCCCGGACAGCGCGGCCCAGAATCCGGGACGCTTCAGGAGCGCAGACATGACGCTGAATCAACAGGCAGCCTCCGGTCAGGTTGCGGATGACGTTGAAATTGCGGCCATGGTCGCCGGCAAGGACGGGCTCAGGGTATTGTTGCAGCCTCAGGTGGACCTGCTTACTGGCCGCATCGTATCGGCCGAGGCCCTGGCGCGTTGGCAGCACCCCCGCCTGGGCACGGTCATGCCCGCTGATTTCATTCCCTCGATCAACCGGCAGGGACTGGACAGGAAACTGTTCGAGCGCGTCAGCGTGCGCGTGATCGAGATGCTGCAGACCATGCGGCGCGCGGGCGTGGCCGTTCCCATTGCGATCAACGCGCCGGCCAGCACGCTGTCCGACGCCGGGGCGGTCGAAGCGCTGCTGCTGCGCATCCGCGCCGCCGAGCTGCCCGCCTCGCTGTTGCGGGTGGAGCTGACCGAGGATCAGCCCATCCGCGAGCTGGACGTGTTGCGGGCTTCGTTGCTGAAACTGGAAGAAGCCGGCTGCGAGGTCAGCCTGGATGATTTCGGCACCGGCCATGCCTCGCTCAAGCTGCTGTCGGCCATTCCGCTGTCCGAAGTGAAGATAGACCAGTACTTCGTCACCCGCATGCGGCGCAGCGCCGTGGCGTTCGAAGTGTTGCGCACGGCGGCCGAGCTGGCCACGCGGATGGGCTGGCGCGTCGTGGCCGAAGGCGTGGAGAACGTCGAGGATATCCCCGCGCTGCGCGCGGCGGGCTGCCGCTACGGGCAGGGCTACGCGCTGGGCCGGCCCATGTTGCTGGACGAGCTGATGATCCGGCTGCGCACGCAGTACGACGGAGGCGAACCGCTGGCCGCGTCGGCCGCCTATGCCTCGTCGTGGATCCAGGCCTATGGTGGCGGGGCGGCGAAGTCCGAGGCGGACCGCGTGCAGGCGAGCCAGCCTGTCGCCACACAATAGCGGGCGCCGTCCTGCGCTCCCGGTCAGGAGCGGAACGGCTTCGGCGTCAAACCGTCCGCGCCGCCCAGAACGCCGTGCGCACCGCCGGCGCGCTCGCGATCCGCGCGGCGACACGGTCCAGGTCTTCCTCGTCGACCGCGGCTTCGCTCAGGGCGGCCTCGATCTCGACCTCGTTCTCGCCAAACTGGTCGATCTTCAGTTCCGACAGCGGCAGCTGCTCGGCCTCCAGCACGTCTTCCAGGACGGTCATGGCTGCCTGGCGCTCGTCCACGTGCGCGATCACGTGGATGACGGTGGTGACTTCAGTGGTCTGCGCGTCGACCGGCTGGCGGTTGATATGGCTGACCAGGGGCCGCAGCAAGGTGTTCGCGGCCAGCACGAAGGCCGTGGCGGCCACCGCTTCGAGCAGCAGCGACGCGCCCGCGCAGGCGCCGATGGCGGCCGAGCCCCACAGCGTGGCTGCAGTGTTCAGCCCGCGGATGCTGCCGCCTTCGCGCATGATGGCGCCCGCGCCCAGGAAGCCCACGCCCGACACCACGTAGGAAATCACGCGCGCGCCGCCGTCGGCGCCGCCGACGCGAAAGGCCATGTCGACGAAGATGGCCGCGCCCACCGCCACCAGCGCGTTGGTGCGCAGGCCCGCGGTACGCTGGCGGAACTGGCGCTCGAAGCCGACGATGGAGCCCAGCACGAAGGCGCTGAGCAGGCTGACCAGCGTATTGGCCAGCGTCAGCAATTGGATGTTCTCGAAGTTTTTCATCTTGTTCTCTTGCAGCGTATTGTGAACAGGGCGCGACCCGCCCCTTGCGATGGCCGCGCCCAGACTTGCCGAGCCCTTCAGACGGGCTGCCAGCTCGATACCAGGGCCAGTACCAGCGCCACCAGCCAGATCAGCGCCAGGGCCAGCACCCGGGCGAGCAGCAGGTACTTGTACGGGTCTTTCATGACAGTCTCCTTTCCGTGTCCGCGATTCAGAAAACTACGGAATGGCGTTGCTCAGGCGGGCAGTACCGCGATGGCGGCGCCGGCGTCGTTTTCCCAATGCACGCGGCGCACGTCCGGGCTCTGGCCCAGCCGCAGCGCGACGGCGTTGAGCACGCCACGCAACTGCGGCGGGCAGAGCAGGGTGACGGTGGTGCTGGCGAGCTGATCCGATTCTTCGCGCGAGATGCGCACGTTCAGCACGCGCAGGTCCAGCGCCTGCAGCTCGTAGTACAGCTGCTTGCGCAGCGCGTTCAGCGTGGCGCTGACGCTGACGATGGTGAAGCGATAGGTGGGCGCTGCCGGGCGCACGGCGGCGGGAGCCGCGTCGGCGCGGACGGGGAGCGTGAAAAAGGGCTTGAAGCGCATGGTCGTCTCCTTGCGAGGGGAGGACGATGAGGAAGGTCCACATGCGCGCGCCAATCCGCCAGCGTGGCAAGGCGCATGGCGCCCGGCCGTGAAAAGGCTGGCGGATAGGGGGGAGGCGGTAAGGCCGGGTCCTGGCTGGACGCAGGACCCGTCAGAAGATTCTGCGGATCGGTTGCGTCAAGCGGCGCGAGCAGTCGTGCTATGACTACATCCGTCGTTGTCCACAGTGATCTCAATGGGGTTTGAAGAGCGCCCAGTATAGCCAGGGCCTAGGGTAAACACCAAGACATTATTCATGCCGCCTGCAAAATCATGCCGCACGTCAATCGCGGCGAATGACGGTTCTTGGATTTCAGGTAGTATTCAGTTTCCAGTAAGAATGAGAGCCCGGCGTGACGGGCGGACGCGAGGCCTTTGCAGGACGCCGCGCCGCCTTTTTCGCCAAGCATGAACGACGACCCTCCTCCTAGCAGGGCGCCTCGCTGTCCGGGGCGCCCGAGACCTTCCTCCGACACGGCCCGGCCGGCGCGCCTCGCGCGTCCTGTCAGAACGGCCACGCAGCAGCCTTCCTTCCTCGTCCATCCGGTCCGGGCCGGGCCCCGCGCCCGTCTTGTGCGCGCCCCCGCGTCCGCGCTACGGTTTTCGCCATGCCTTTTCCGGGCCCCTCGCGCCCGCCTGAACCCTATCTGGACCACTGATGATCTTTGACTGGATGTCCGACCCGACCGCCTGGCTTGGCCTGGCGACGCTGGTCATTCTTGAAATCGTGCTGGGCATCGACAACCTGGTGTTCATCGCCATCCTGGCCGACAAGCTGCCGCCGCATCAGCGCAACCGCGCGCGCATGATCGGCCTGACGCTGGCCATGGTCATGCGCCTGGGCCTGCTCGCCAGCATCGCCTGGGTGGTGACGCTGACCCAGCCTCTGTTCACCGTGCTGGGCGCCGAGATCTCAGGTCGCGACCTGATCCTGATACTGGGCGGCCTGTTCCTGCTGTTCAAGGGCACCATGGAACTGCACGAGCGCGTGGAAGGCGGCGCCGGCCACGACGCCGGGCAGAAGACGCAGCATGCCGTGTTCTGGCAGGTGATCCTGCAGATCGTGGTGCTGGACGCCGTATTCTCGCTGGACTCGGTGATCACGGCCGTGGGCATGGTGCAGGACTTGAGCATCATGATGATCGCCGTGGTCGTCGCCATGGCGGTGATGATGCTGGCCAGCCGCCCGCTGATGGGTTTCGTGGCGCGCCATCCCACCGTGGTGATCCTGTGCCTGGGCCTGCTGCTGATGATCGGCTTCAGCCTCGTGGCCGAAGGCCTGGGCTTCCATGTGCCCAAGGGCTATCTGTATGCCGCCATCGGCTTCTCGATCCTGATCGAGCTGTTCAACCAGTTGGCGCGCCGCAATCGCGCCCGAGGGGCGCATGCGCTGAGCCGTCGCCAGCGCACCGCGCAGGCGGTGCTGCGCCTGCTGCGCGCGGGCCGCGCCGGCCAGCCGACGCAGCAGGCCGACGAAGTGGCCGCGCTGGTCGATGGCGCCGGCGACGAGCCGGCCTTCGCGCCCGAGGAAAGCTCGATGATCGAACGCGTGCTGGCGGCCGGCGCGCGCGACGTGCGCTCGATCATGGTGCCGCGTGGCCGCATGGTGTGGCTGGATGTGGCCGACTCGCCGCAGACGGTGGTGCGCAAGTTCGCGTCGGGCCATTCGCGCCTGCCGCTTTGCGCTGGCGACGCGGCCAACGTGCTGGGCGTGCTGCACTTCAAGGACGTGCTGCCGCTGTTGTCCAATCCCGGCCCCATCGATCTGGTGGAACTGGCGCGCGAGCCGCTGTACGTACTGGAGACCACGCCGGTGCTGAAGGTGCTGGACGAGCTGCGCGCCTCGCGCGACCACATGCTGATCGTGGTGGACGAGCATGGCGACTGCGAAGGGCTGGTCACGCCGATGGATGTGTTGACGGCGGTGGGCGGCGAATTGCCCGAGCACCGCGAAGACCCGCGCGAGGCGGTGCCGCTGTCCGACGGCTCCTGGCTGCTCGAGGGCGGCCTGGCGGCCGACGAGGCGGCCCGGCTGCTGGATATGGATGCAGCCTTGGAGAATGCGCCGGACGCAACGCTGGCGGGTTGCCTGCTGCGCGTCGTCGGCCGCATCCCGGACGCCGGTGAAACGATCGCATGGGGCGGATGGACCTTCGAGGTGACGCGCCGCGACGGGCTGCGCATCGATCAGTTGCTGGCGCGCCGCGACACCCCGCAGTAAGGCGTCTTCAGGCAGGCCAGCGCAGCACGAAGCGGGCGCCGCCCAGGGGACTGTCCCGCACCTCGATGGTGCCGCCGTGATTGGCGGCCACCCGTTGCACGATGGCCAGCCCCAGGCCGGCGCCGCCGGTGCCTCGGTCGCGGCTTTCGTCCAGGCGGATGAACGGTTCGAACACCCGCTCGCGGTCGGCTTGCGGGATGCCGCCGCCGTCGTCGTCGACGGTCAGCTCGAATTCCTCGGCGGCGTTGCGCGTCAGCCCGATTTCCACCCGGGAGTTGGCGTAGCGCACGGCGTTCTGCACCAGGTTCAGCAACGCGCGGCTCATGTAGCGCGGGTGCAGCCGTACATGCGCCGGACAGCCGGGCCGCATGGCGCACTGCACGGAGCGGGCCCTGGCCTGATGGGCGACCTGGGCCAGGGCTTCGCCCATCCAGTCGGCGGTGTCCACGGTTTCCAGCTTCACGGTGTCTTCAGCGGGACGCTCCAGCCGGGCGTAAACCAGCAGTTCGGCCACCATCGCCTCCAGTTCGGCGATATCCGCGCGCATGTCGTGCAGGACGGCGCTGCGCTTGGGATCGATGCCGCCCTCGCTCAGCATGTCGACCTCGAACGAGAGCCGCGCCAGCGGCGTGCGCAGCTCGTGCGAGACGGCGTTGGTCAGGCTGCGCTGGTTGTCGACCAGCGCGGCGATGCGCTCGGCCATATGGTTGAAGCTCTCGCCGATGTGGCGGATGCCGGAGATGCGCGACAGGCGCACCCGGACATCCAGGTCGCCTTGCGCCATGCGCAGTGTGGCGTTGCGCACCACGTCCAGGTCGCGATGAATGGGCATGGCCCAGAACAGCAGCAGCACGCCGGCCAGGATCAGCACCAGCACGGTCCAGGCCGTCCAGGTCACCATCTTCTCGAGCGAGCGCTGTGAGGGCAAGGTCACTTCCAGCCACTGCGCCGGCTCGCCGGGCATGCGCGAAAGAAAGGTGTTGTAGTCGTCCCGCATGACGATGCCGTACTTGTCCACCATGTCCCGCTCGGCGCGGGTCAGGGCGGCCTGCGCCGGCGTCTTGATCTGCAGGCCCAGGCCATAGTGGGGCTTGATGTGGTCGCGCAGGTAGGCCTCGCGTTCGGCCGGCGGTTGCGGATCCAGTTCGGTGCGCAGGGCGTGCATCTGGCCGCGCAGCGTCTCGTAGACGAGATCGGCGGTGATCGGTTCCAGCAGGTAGCTGAAGCTGCGGCTGACGAACTGCGTCGCCAGGATATAGCCGATGGTCGCGACGATGAGGATGCGCAGCGCCAGCTTGAGCATGGATGCCCTGGCGGCCGCCTGCCTCGGGGCTTGGGCGGTGGTCTGTCGGGCGAGCCGGGATGCGCCGTGGGTGCTCATGATGCTGTTGTCTTGTGCCGGGGCGGGCATGGCGGACATGCCGCCACGGGCCAACGGGCGATCCTAGCCGCCGGCTTGATCACAGATCTGCGGTTTTTGTTCGTAATTTGTGAAGATTCATGCACCTGGACTAGGGCGGGATGGCGGAACTCTCGATTGAATCGGAGCCTCGCCCCGGGCTATAAGCTAAATACCGGGGCGGACAGCTGTGGTTCCGCCCGGTCAGATGAAACACACCCACCATGCCGCAACCGCCGTCGCACGACGAACACGTCGCCAGCCAGTCCGCCGTCCATGAACAGACGGCGGTGGGGCGAGGTTCCTGTATCGAGGTATTCCTGGTGTTCCTGCGGCTGGGCCTGACTTCCTTCGGCGGCCCGGTGGCGCATCTGGGCTACTTCCGCACCGAATTCGTCGACCGCCGCCGCTGGCTGGACGACTACACCTATTCGGATCTGGTCGCGCTGTGCCAGTTCCTGCCGGGACCGGCCAGCAGCCAGGTGGGCATGGCGATAGGCCTGAAGCGCGCGGGCTGGACGGGCATGCTGGCCGCCTGGCTGGCGTTCACGCTGCCCTCGGCCATGGCGCTGATGCTGTTCGCCCTGGGGCTGGCGCATTTCGGCTGGTTGTCGGGTTCCGCCGCGATCCATGGCCTGAAGGTGGCGGCGGTGGCGGTCATCGCGCAAGCGGTGTGGGGCATGGGCCGCACGCTCTGTCCGGACCGGATCCGGGCCGGCATGGCCTGCGTGGCTGCGCTGATCACCCTGGCCTTGCCCTCGGCGCCGGGGCAGCTGGCCGCCATCGCCCTGGGCGCGGTGGTGGGCGCGGCCGTGCTGCAACTGCCGCCTCGCCCCTTGCTCGGACAGCCGTCGCAAAGCGTGCGGCGCGGCGCGGGATGGGTGCTGCTGGGACTGTTCGCGGCCCTGTTGATCGGCTTGCCGGTCCTGGCCGAGTACGCCGCCACGCCCCTGGCCGCGCAACTCGCAGGCTTCTACCGGGCCGGCGCGCTGGTTTTCGGTGGCGGGCATGTGGTGTTGCCCATGCTGGAATCCACGGCGGTGGCCGGCGGCATGGTGTCGCAACCGGATTTCCTGGCGGGCTATGGCGCGGCGCAGGCCATGCCGGGGCCCTTGTTCTCCTTTGCCGCGTTTTTGGGCGTGGCTGCGCAACACCCCGCCGGCGGCTGGATGGGCTGGATCAGCGGTTTCAGCATGCTGGCGATGATCTTCCTGCCGGGCGCCTTGCTGCTGGCCGGCGCGATGCCGTTCTGGGACGGACTGCGCCGGCGGCCGGGCGTGCGCAACATGCTGGCCGGCGTGAACGCCGCCGTGGTCGGCGTGCTGCTGTCGGCCCTGTACGACCCGGTATGGACGTCCGCCATCCGTGGACCGGCGGACTTCGGGCTGGCCCTGTTGCTGTTCGGCCTGCTGGTGTATGCGCGCTGGTCGCCGGTATGGGTGGTGATGACGGCGGCGGCGGGCGGCTGGGCGCTGGGCTGGCTGGCCTGATCCGCCCGGGGCCGTTCAGGCCAGGCCGCGCCAGCGCGGCGCGCGCTTTTGCAGGAAGGCGTCGATGCCTTCGGCGGCGTCCTCTTCCATCATGTTGCGGGCCATGACGTCGCCAGCGTAGTCGTAGGCGTCGGCCAGCGCCATCTGCCGCTGCTTGTAGAACATGCGCTTGCCATGGCGGATGGCGGCCGGACTCTTGGACAGGATCTCGGCGGCGAGTTCAGCCACGCGCGCATCCAGTTGGTCTGCGGGCACCGCGTCGTTGACCAGTCCCCAGTCAGCGGCCGTGGCCGCGTCGATGAATCGTCCGGTGACCAGCATGTCGAAGGCGCGCTTGGCCGATACGTTGCGGCTGAGGGCCACCGCCGGCGTGGCGCAGAACAGACCGACGTTGATGCCCGACACGGCGAAACGGGCGTCATCGGCGCAGATCGCCAGGTCGCAGCTGGCCACCAGCTGGCAGCCGGCGGCGGTGGCGATGCCGCGCACCTTGGCGATGACCGGCACGGGCAGGGCTTGCAGGCCCTGCATCACCGCGCCGCACTTGCGGAACAACTCACGGTAGTAGTCCAGTGACGGCTGGCTCCGCATTTCACGCAGGTCATGCCCGGCGCTGAAGGCGCGGCCGCTGGCTTCCAGCACCACGCAGCGCAGGCTCGCGTCGCCGGCCAGCGCATCGATCTGCGCCTGCAACGCGGCCAGCAGCGCTTCGGACAGCGCGTTGAACTGTCCCGGCCGGTTCAGGCGCAGCGTGACGAGGCCCTGGCTGTCGGTGCGCAGCAGCAACGGTTCGAGGGCCGGGCTGGCGGAAGATTGCGTGCTCATGTCATCTCCTGTCGTTGTGGCCTCAGGATACCAGCGCGGCAGTCTCAGCCGTGGCGGGACACGGACCGCGCGATCCAGCCGGAAGCGCAGAGCAGCGGTCCGGCCAGCAGCGCGCCGATCAGCGCCATGGCCAGCTGCGGGCTCATGCCCTGGCCCAGCAGCAGCGTCGCGATCAGGGCGGAGCCGCTCATCTGGAACTGGCCGAACACCGCGGCGGCGGTGCCCGCGCGGTCGGGATAGGGTTCCAGCGCCAGGCTCAGGGCGGAGCCCAGCGCCAGCGAGAACCCGACCGTCAGCACCGCCACCGGCAACATGAAGGCCCAGGCGGACAAAGGCAGCCAAAGCCAGGCCGCCAGATGCATGGCCGCCGCCAGCAGCAGTGCAATCAGGCCGGCGCGCAGCATGACCATACGGCCAAAGCGCGCGATGAATCGGGGTGCGAGGAAGAATGCGACGATGTTGAGCACGGCATTGCCGCCGAACCAGGCGCCGAAACCCAGCTCGGAATAGCCCAGGCGCTGGACCAGCACCACGGGCGCGGCCGACACGAAGACCAGGATCATCGCCATGCCGGCCATGCCGAACACGGCGAAATACACGAAGCGGCCGCTCGTCGCGATGGGCAGGTACTGGCGCCAGCCCGCCACGCGGGCGGCGGGTCCGGCGGCTGGCGGCCGGGTCTCGCCGAAGCGCCGCGCCAGCAGCAGCGCGAGCGTCAGCGCGAACAGCACCATGAAAACGAAGGTGCTGCGCCAGCCGGCCAGCACCGCCAGCGCGCCGCCCAGCATGGGCGCCAGCGCCGGGACCGAACACAGCGCGCCGTTCAGGTAGCTGTAGATGCGCGCGCCTTCGGCCGGGGCGTAGCGATCGCGCACGGCGGCGAAAGCCACCAGCGAAGCGGCGCAGGCGCCGATGCCCTGGATCACGCGCGCGGCATAGAACCACTCCACCGTGCCCGCGCAGGCGCCCAGCGCCGAGCCGGCGACGTAGGCCGCGACCCCGGCCAGCGCCACCGGCCGGCGACCGTGGCGGTCGGCCAGCGGTCCGATCAGCAATTGGCTCAGGCCGACCGCGAAGATGAACAGCGTGACGCTGGTCTGCATGGCGGCCATCGTGACGCCGAAATCCTGCGCCATGCCGGGCAGGGAAGGCAGGTAGATGTCGATGCCCATCGGCGTGAGCGTGACCAGGGCCATCAGCAGGCCGATCAGCCAAGCCTGGCCGCGGGTAGTGGATACAGGGGTCATTGCAGGGTCCAGGCCGCAAAGGGGCCAGGGAAAAACCCTCGATTATCCCTCAAGCCCGGATCGGGCGCTGGCGACATGCCGGGCGGGTTGCGATGCCATCGCCGGCCAGGCGCTCAAGTTAGAATCGCCGGCATGAGCGACACCACCGGCCCCCGCATCGTCATCGTCTATTGCACCCAGTGCCAATGGCTGCTGCGCGCCGCCTGGATGGCGCAGGAATTGCTGTCCACGTTTTCCACCGACCTGGGCGAGGTCGCGCTGCAGCCGGGCACCGGCGGCGTGTTCCAGGTCAGCTGCAATGGCGAACTGGTGTGGGACCGCAAGCGCGACGGCGGCTTTCCGGACGCCAAGACGCTCAAGCAGCGCGTGCGCGACCTGATCGATCCCTCGCGTCCGCTGGGCCATGTGGACGGTCATCGCAAGGACCCGGCCGAAGGCTGACGGACGCGTCAGCGCCGGTACGCCTGCGGCCGGAACCGCAGGGCCATCGCGAACAGGATCGCGCAGATCGCCATCATCACTCCCCATGCCGGCCGCAGGTCCGACACATGCTGCCGGATCAGCCCGGCCGCGTACGGAAACGTCGCCGCGATCAGATACCCCACGCCCTGCACGAAGGCCGCCAGCCGGCCGGCCTGCGCGGGCGTGGCCGCGTGGTCCATGGTCACGATCAGCGACAACGGAAAGAGGGCGCCGATGCCCAGGCCCGCCAGCACGGAGGCCGGCCAGGCAAAGGCCAGCGGCGCGATGGCCAGGCCCGCCAGGCCGACCAGCAGCGAACCGATCGCCAGATACAGCGCCGGGCGGCGGTCGGGCAGGCGGCCGATCAGCGCGGACACCAGCAGGCCGGCCGCGATTTCCGCGACCGTGACGGCGCCCAGCAGGCTGCCGGCCGCGACCGGCGTCCAGCCCAGCGCGGTGTAGTAGGGCGGCAGCCAGGCCAGCACCAGCGTGTAGGCGCCCGTGCCCAGGCCGAAGAAAATGGCCAGCAGCCAGGCGCGGCGCCCGTGCGCGCCGTCGGCGCCTGCGGCATGCGCGACGGCCTCGGCGCGGCCGGCGGCGCGCGCCCAGCAGGCCAGCGCGACCAGGGCGGGCACGGCCCAGGCCGCCAGCGACAGGGACAGCGACTGTTGGCGCGCCATCAGCGGCGTGGCGACGCTGGCGATGGCCGCGCCGCCCATGATGGCGGTCGAATAGAGCCCCATCACGCCGCTGCTGGCAGCCGCGAGGCGTGCCTTGATGTAGCCCGGCAGCAGGGCCTGCGCGATGGCGATGCCCAGGCCGGCCGCGACGCCGGTGGCCAACAGCGCGCCGGTATGATCCGCCGCCAGCCGGGCGCCGGCGGCGATGGCGATCACGGCCAGCCCCAGCAGCACGCCCAGGCGCTCGCCCAGCAGGCGGCGCAGCGGGGCCGCGCTCAGCGCGCCTATGCCCATGACGAAGACGGGCAGGGCGGTCATCAGGCCCGCCGCGCCGTCGGACATGCCGGTCGCCGCCTGCAAGGCATCCAGCAGGGGCGGCACCGAGGCCAGCACGGGGCGCAGATTCAGGCCCACCAGGATGATGGCGGCCACCTGCCACCGTTGCGCTACGGAAAGATTCACTGCTGCTCCCTGTGATCGGCCCACGTTTGAACGGCCGCGTTGCTAAAATATCTCGACGTCAAGATATTTGGAATTTATCTTGACGTCAAGATAATTGGAGATGCCGTCATGGTTATGGATAGGGCGGGCCGCGCGGTGGCCCAATGGAATCGCGAGCTGCCGGGCCTGGACGTGTCCAGCATGCTGGTGCTGGGCCGCCTCGCCGAATGCGCGCTGGTCATCACTCGCGACCGGATCAACCCCTTGTTCGCGGAATTCGGCCTGCAACCGGGTGAATTCGATGTGCTGGCCACGCTCAGGCGCAGCGGCGCGGCGCAGGGCCTGACCCCGACCGCGCTGTACGAGGACATGATGATCTCGTCGGGCAGCATGACCAACCGCATCGACCGCCTGGAAAGCGCGGGCCTGGTGGAGCGCGTGCCCAATCCCGGCGATGGTCGCGCGACGCTGGTGCGGTTGACCCGCGCCGGCTTGAAACTGATCGATCGGGCGGTGGTCGCGCACGTGCGCAACCAGGCCGAGGTCCTGTCGCCGCTGGACGCGACCGAGCAGCGCCAGCTCGCGGACCTGCTGGGCAAGCTGCTGGGCGCCTACGCCGGCTAGTGACGGATCGCGCGCGGGCGTATGCGCGGGACAGCACGCCAGGATCCACCTCGCTGGCGCTTGCGGCGTTCCGGCGGTAGCTTTCAATCCTCCGCACAATGCGTCAAATGCGTGAAATCCGGGCTTGCCAATATCTCCGGACCTGAACGGCGCCCGACTGACCCGGACGCGCGCCGGTTCTCGGGCCCAACGGCAGCCTCGGAGTCCCCGCGCGATGAAAGCAAGCCGGCACCAGACGGATACGCATTGCCCGCCCGGCCATCGGCAGCGTGGTTTCACGTTGATCGAGATCATGGTGGTGATCGTGATCATGGGCATCCTGGCGGCGCTGGTGGTGCCGCGTCTGCTGGACCGCCCTGATCAGGCGCGCGCGGTCGCCGCGCGCCAGGACATCAGCGCGCTGATGCAGGCGCTCAAGCTTTATCGGCTGGACACCGGCAGCTATCCCAGCACCGAGCAAGGACTGCGCGCGCTGGTGGAGCGGCCCGCTACGGGGCCGGGCGCCAACAGCGCCTGGCGCGCCTATCTGGACCGCCTGCCCAACGATCCCTGGGGCCATCCCTATCAGTACCTGAATCCCGGCGCGCACGGCGAAATCGATGTGTTTTCCTACGGCGCCGACGGCAAGCCGGACGGGGAAGCAGGCAATGCCGACATCGGTTCCTGGCAGCTCTGAGCGCCGCGTCCGGCAGCAAGGCATGGCCGTCATCAGCGCCTTGCTGGTGGTGGCGGCGGTGACCATGATCACCGCCTCGCTGCTGCAACGCCAGGACGCCTTCCTGCGCGGGGTGCAGGCCGCGCAGAACCGCGCCCAGGCCCAGGCGCTGCTGCGCGGCGGCCTGAACCTGGCCCTGCGTCTGATCAAGGAGGATGGCGAGCGCAACGCCACCACGCGCGGCGACGCGCCCTGGGCCGCGCCCATCACCGATGCGCGGCTCGCGGCCACGGCCGGCGGCCAGCCGGTGTTCCTGGGCCGCCTGGAAGACGAGCAGGGCAAGCTCAACCTGCGCAATCTGGTCTTCGAGGGCAAGCTGTATCAGGACGGCGTCGAGGAGCTGGCCCGCCTGTGCCAATCGCTGGGGCTGCGGCCGGAGGTCGCGGACGCCCTGGCGCAGCGCATGCTGGCGTCATTGCCGCCGCCGCATAAAGCTGGCGACGGCGCGGCTTCGGCCCGGCCGGGTGAAGCCGGGCGGCCCAACCTGGCGCCATTTCCGCGCAGCCTGGATGAGCTTGCCGGCGCGCCGGGCGTGGACGCCGGTGTCGTCGCGCGCCTGCGGCCCTATGTCACGGTATTGCCGCGTGTCACCCTGGTCAACGTGAACACCGCCCGGGCCGAAGTGATCGCCGCCCGCGTGCCCGACCTGTCGCTGGAGCAGGCGAAGGCGCTGGTCGCCCAGCGCGATGCCGGCATGTGGTTCGCCACGGAGGGCGATTTCGCCAACAGGTTGAACCTGCCCGGGCAACAGGGCAATCCGGCGCGCGTGGCCGTGCAGAGCAACTGGTTCCGGCTCGCTGGCGCCGCGCGGCTGGGGTCGGCGCTGGTGCCGTTCCAGGCGCTGCTGGCGCGCGGCGCGAAGCCGTGGCCCGAGGTGCTCTGGTCGAGAGAAGGCGCCTGATGCCGGAGATCCGCGTCCTGTTGCCGGCCTTGCGCCTGCTCTCTGCCGACACGCCGCTGCCCTATGCGCTGCGCGAGGGCAAGATCTGGCTGCGATCGGCCACGCCGCGCAGCCTTGCCGAGCTGGCGGGCTTGCACCGGGGCGCGCGCGTGACCGCCTTCGTGCAGCCCGGGGACATGGCGCTGGCCGCCGCGCTCTTGCCGCCGCTGACGCCCGCGCGCTTGAAAGTGGCGGCGGCGGGCGCGGTGGAACTGCTGGCCCTGGGCGACGCCGACGCGCTGCTGGTGGCCCATGGCGCGCGCGCCGCGGACGGGAATGTCTGCCTGGCCTGGATCGCCCGCGAACAGGCGGAACGGGCGCAGGCGCTGATGGAAGGTTGCGGCCTGACGGCAGCGGCTCTTGCGCCGCTGCCGCTATGGCTGCCGCGCACACCCGACGGCTGGACCTTGATGCAGGGAGACGATTGGGTAGCGCTGCGCGCCGGCTCCGATCACGTGGAGATCCATGCCATCGCGCGCGCGGACGTGCCTTCCGGGGATGTTTCCCGCGCGGATACAGGCGCCATGGACTCCGTGGGCGGGCATGCCGCCGGCGCTGACAAACCGGGCGTGGGCGCGTCGGGAGCCTACATCCCCGGTGTGCAGGCCCTTTTGCGCGCGCTGGAGACCGCCAGACCGGCGCGGATCGTCTGGATCGGCGGGATTCCGCCCTGGTGGCCCCATGACATGCCCGCTGAACAGGGCCGCGAGATCGAGGCTGGCGCCGATGTCGCACCAGGCTGGAATGTAGCGCTGGCCCGCCGCGCGAGCGCCGTGGCCGGATCGTGGCGCGGCGCCATCAAATGGGCCGCCATCGCCGCCACGGTGTGGATCGGCGGCCTGCAGTTGCAGGCCTGGCGCCTTGAACACGGCGTCGCCGAACTGCGCGCGCACGTGCATGACCGTGTGCAACAGGCGTTCCCCGCCCTGGCCCGCGTGACCGATCCCTTGCGCCAGGTCCGCCAGCAGTTGCAAGGCGGTCCCGGGCAATCGGAGTTCGCGTTCCTGTTGGGCGCGGCCACCCAGCATCTGGCCTTCGCCGCCGGCGAAGTGGCCGGCTTGCGCTATGCGGACGGCGCGCTGGATGTGGAGATGGCGCCCGGCGCGCGCCGTGACCCGGCGCCGGAAGGGGGCACGCCGGACTGGATCAAGGCGGCGGCCAAGGACGGCGTATCCGTCGAGCCGCAAGCCGGCGGCTGGCGCCTGCGCCGCGCGCCGCCGCAGGGCGCGGCACCCGCGAGCCGCTCATGAGCTTCGCGTTCCGGCCCCTGGCGGCGGCGCCGTTCGCGGCAGGGCGCAAGCGCATCGCGGACTGGCGTGCGCGCGCCGGGAATTATTGGCTCGGACTGGCGCCGCGCGAGCGCCGCATGCTGGCCGGCTGCGCCTTGCTGGCGCTGGCCGCGCTGTGCTGGCTGGCGCTGATCGAGCCTGCGCTGGCCAGGGCCGAGCGCGCGCGCGCCGAACTGACGCGCCTGCGCGGTTTGAGCATCGAGCTGGAAACATTGCTGGCCAGCGCGCCTCGCGAGCAAGCCGTGCGCGGCCCGGCGACGGAAGCGTCGCTGCGCCTTGGCCTGGAGCAGACCGGTTTGCAGGCCGACGTGACGGCGCCCGGCCCGGATGGCCGCTGGCGCCTGAGCCTGGAGGACGCGCGGGCCGAACCCTTGCTGCGCTGGCTGCTGACGCAGCCTGGGCGTCTGTCGCTGCGGCCGGACCGGATCGACTTGCGCCGCATCGATGCGCCCGCCGCCGCCGGGTCCAGGCCGGCCGTCACGGTGCTGGAAGTACCGGGCAAGGGCGCCGTGTCGCCAACCGGGATGTCGCTTCTGGATCAGTACCGCGCATCGATCGAGTTGTCCCCCGCCACCCGGAACGAGAGGTAACACAGTGACGCAGTATCGCTTGCCGCAAGCCGCCCGCACGACGGCCCGGCGCAAGGTCGTGAGCATGGCCGTACTGGCCGCGCTTGCCGGTTGCTCGACGCCGGACGGCGGCCGACGCGCCGACGCGCCGCAGACGGGGCTGGATGGCTTGCCGCCGCTGGCCATGACGCTGGCGCCCACGGCGCAGGCCAGGGCGACGCCGGCGCCCGAGGCCGCGCGGGCGCAGCCCTTGCGCACCGCGCAGGCATCGCGCGCCGTGGGCGGCGACAAGCGCGCCGCGCCGCTGTCGGCGCAGGCCGACGCCGGGCAGAAGACCAGCGATACCCCGGCGGCCAACGTCCCGCCGGGCAAACCCGCAGCCGCCGCGCAGGACGGTGTGCTGCTGAACTTCGTCGACGCCGACATTCCCGCCGTGCTGCGCGTGCTGGCCAAGTTCACCGGCAAGCAGTTCCTGGTCGACCCGCGCGTCAAGGGCACGCTGACGCTGGTGTCGCAGGGGCCGGTCGCGCCCGACGCCGCCTACGGCATGCTGCTGGGCGCGCTGCGCATGCAGGGCTACGCGGCGGTCGACGTGGCCGGCGGCACCCGGGTGATGCCGGAAGCCGACGCCAAGCTGCAGGGCGGGCCGGTGCAAAGCGCCGACGCGCCGGCGGGCGGCGGCGTGGTCACGCGGACCTTCCGCCTGAGCTATGAGAACGCGACCGCGCTGGTGCCGGTGCTGCGCCCCATGATCGCGCCCAGCAACAGCATCACGGCCTATCCGGCCAACAACACGCTGGTCATCACCGACTACGCCGACAACCTGGACCGCATCGGCCGCATCATCGCCAGCATCGACAATCCCTCGTCGCTGGTCACCGAAGTCGTCAAGGTGCGGCAGGGCATCGCCGTGGACATCGCAGGCATGGCCTCGGAATTGCTGGACGCCCAGCGCAACGAGGATCCGAGCCAGCGCGTCGTCGTGGTGGCCGACCCGCGCGCCAACAGCGTCATCGTGCGCTCTGGCAGCCCCGGCCGCGCCAAGCTGGCGCGCAACCTGATCCGCCAGCTGGACAGCTCGCAGACGGACCCGGACAACCTGCACGTGGTCTACCTGCGCAACGCCCAGGCCACGCATCTGGCCCGCGTGCTGCGCGGCGTCCTGACCGGAGAGAGCGACGGCGGCGGCGCTGGCGGCGATGCCGCCGCGCGCGCCGCGCTGGGGCCGGGCGGGGCCTTCGGCGGCGGCCTGGGCAACAGCTCGGGCAATGCCAACGGCCAGCAGGCGAATACGTCTGGCGCCAGCGCTTCCGGCGCCGGGCAGAACAATGGCACGGGTGCCGGCGCCCGTAGCGGCTACAACGGCCGGGGCACGGACGCGCTCGGACCCGGCACCACCGGCCGCAAGGGGCAGGACGGCTCCGCATTCTCGGCCAATGGCGTCACGGTGAACGCCGACGCCACCACCAACACGCTGATCATCTCGGCGCCCGAGCCCATGTACCGCAGCCTGCGCAAGGTGATCGACCTGCTGGATCAGCGCCGCGCCCAGGTGCTGGTGGAAAGCCTGATCGTGGAGATCACGGAAAACGACGGCGCGGAGCTGGGCATTCAGTGGCTGGCCGGCGGCGGCCGCGTGTTCGGCGGCGCGAACTTCGGCAAGGACACCTTCACGCCTGGCGGGAAGAATTCCATCCAGGCCTTGCCCAAGGGCGGCCTGAGCATCGGCGTGATCTCGGGCACCATCAACATTCCCGGCGTTGGCGAGGTCGCCAACCTGGGCGTGCTGGCGCGCGCGATGCAGACCAAGGGAGGCAGCAACGTGCTGTCCACGCCGAACCTGCTGACCCTGGACAACGAGCCGGCCTCCATCATGGTGGGCAAGACCGTGCCCTTCGTCAGCGGCCAGTACATCACGCCCGGCAGCACCAACAGCAATCCCTTCCAGACCATCCAGCGCGAGGACATCGGCCTGAAGCTCAACATCCGGCCGCAGATATCCGAGGGCGGCACGGTCAAGCTGGACATCTACCAGGAAGTCAGCAGCATCGACAGGACGGCCGATGTCGCGGCCGGGCTGGTCACCAACAAGCGCGCCATGGACACCAGCGTGCTGTTGGACGACGGCCAGATCATGGTGCTGGGCGGCCTGCTGGAAGACAGCGTCACGAACAGCCGGGACCAGGTGCCGGTGCTGGGCTCCATCCCGGTACTGGGCAGTCTGTTCCGCTATGACACGCGCGGGCGCAGCAAGACCAACCTGATGGTGTTCCTGCGCCCCTACGTGGTGCGCGATTCGGCTGGCGGCATGGGGCTGACCCAGAGCCGCTACAACTACATGCGGCGCGTGCAGAGCCAGGTGCAGCCGGCGGACCATCCGCTGCTGCCCGACATGCGGGCGCCGGTGCTGCCGCCGGCCGGCGTGCCGGTGGCGGGGCAGCCCTATGACTTCCGCGCCGGTTCGCTGGAGCAGACCCTGCGCCGGGAGCCACCCGCCACGCAGGGCACGACCGAGCCGAGGCAGCTGGCCGCCGTCAAGAGCCCGGCCGATGAGCGCACCGAGGTGCGCACGCGCCTGCCGGCCGGCCTGACCGTCGCCAGCGATCCCGCCGCGCTTTACGGTCAGCCGGATGCCAGGAACACCGTGCTGCAGTTCGCCGACGTGGCCACGGAAGCCGAGGCGACGGCGGTCTCCCGGCGCGTGCAGGTCAGCGGCCTGAAGGCCTACACCCTGTCCGGACCGGGCGGGCAGAGTTACGTGGTGCGCGCCAGCGTGCCGCGCGACCAGCGCTCGGTGGACGCCGCGTTGCAGCTGCTGCGCGAGCTGGGCTACCAGCCCGAGATGGTGCTGGGCCTATGAGCGCGCCCGCCGGCGAAGCCGCGCCAGGCGCCGGGACGCGCCTGCCCTATGCCTGGGCGCGCGCGCAGCGGGCCTTGCTGCGCCGCGCGGGTGATGGCGACGAACTGGTCGTCAGCCCGCTGACGCCTTCCTGGGCCATCACCGAAGTGCGCCGCCGCCATGGCCCGGTGCCGCTGCGCCAGGCCGCCGACGCCGAACTGGAGTCCCTGCTGACGGCGGCCTACGCCGACGCCGGCGATGCCGCCGCCGTGGTCGGCGCGGCCGAGAACGAGGTCGACCTGGACCGGCTGATGCACGAGATGCCGGAAGTCACGGACCTGCTCGACGCCCAGGACGACGCGCCCGTCATCCGCATGATCAACGCCTTGTTCACCCAGGCCGCGCGCGACGGCGCCAGCGACATCCACATCGAGCCGTTCGAGACGCATTCGGTGGTGCGCTACCGCGTCGACGGCGGCCTGCGCGACGTGGTCAGCCCGCGCAAGGCGCTGCACTCGGCGCTGATCTCGCGCATCAAGATCATGGCCCACCTGGACATCGCCGAGAAACGCCTGCCGCAGGACGGCCGCATCGCGTTGCGCGTGGGCGGCCGGCCCATCGACATCCGCGTGTCCACCGTGCCGACCGGGCATGGCGAGCGCGCCGTGCTGCGACTGCTGGACAAGGAAGCCGGGCGCCTCAAGCTTGAACGCCTGGGCATGGCGCCCGGCGTGCTGGCGGAACTGGACCGCCTGGTGCACCAGCCGCACGGCATCGTGCTCGTGACCGGCCCGACCGGCAGCGGCAAGACAACCACGCTGTACGCCGCGCTGGGCCAGATCGACGCCGCCACCAGCAACGTGCTGACCGTGGAAGACCCGGTGGAATACGACCTGCCAGGCATCAGCCAGATCCAGGTCAACGCCAAGATCGACATGAGCTTCGCCGTGGCGCTGCGCGCCATCCTGCGGCAAGACCCCGACGTCATCATGATCGGCGAGATCCGCGATTTGGAGACCGCCCAGATCGCGGTGCAGGCTTCGCTCACCGGCCACCTGGTGCTGGCCACGCTGCATACCAACGACTCGGTCTCGGCGCTGACCCGCCTGACCGACATGGGCGTCGAGCCCTTCCTGCTGGCCTCGTCGCTGCTGGGCGTGCTGGCCCAGCGCCTGGTGCGCCGACTGTGCCCGGAGTGCAAGCGGCCCGCGCCCGAGGGTGGCCATTTCCTGCCGGTGGGCTGTCCGGCCTGCAACCACACCGGCTATCGCGGCCGCACCGGCATCCACGAGCTGTACGTCATCGACGACGAGCAGCGCCGCCTGATCCACGAAGGCGCGGGCGAACAGCAGCTGCGCCTGGCCGCGCAACGCACCGGCATGAAGCTGATGCGCGAGGATGGCGAGCGCTGGGTCCGCGACGGCCAGACCGCGCCGGAAGAAATCATCCGCGTGACGCGGGACGGGTAGGGGAGAGACCATGGCGAATTTCCGTTTCGAGGCCGCCGACGCACAGGGCGCCATCCAGCGCGGCACGCTGGTGGCCGACTCGGCGCGCTCGGCGCGCGCCCAGCTGCGCGCGCAGGGCCTGACCGCGCTGGAACTGCGCGAGGCCGCCGCCAGGCGCGGCCAGATCGAGCTGTTCGGCCCCAGGCTGTCCGACAGCGACCTGGCCTGGGCCACCCGCCAGCTCGCCAGCCTGCTGGCCGCTGGCCTGCCGCTGGAAGCCGCGCTGACCGCCACCGTCGAACAGGCCGAGAAAAAACACATCACCGATACCTTCACCGCCGTGCGCGCCGATGTACGCGGCGGCCAGCGCTTTTCCGATACGCTGTCCGCGCGCCCGCGCGACTTTCCGCCCATCTATCGCGCGCTGATCAAGGCCGGCGAGGACTCCGGCGACCTGGCGCGCATCATGGAACGGCTGGCCGACTATATCGAGGAACGCAACGCGCTGCGCTCCAAGGTGCTGACCGCTTTCATCTATCCGGCCATCGTCGGCTGCGTCTCGATCTGCATCGTCATCTTCCTGCTGGCCTACGTGGTGCCGCAGGTGGTCAGCGCCTTCTCGCAGGCGCGGCAGGAGCTGCCCTTCATCACCCAGGCGATGCTGGCCGCCAGCGAATACGTGCGCCAATGGGGCGCGCTGAACGCGCTGGTCCTGGTCCTGCTGTTCGGCCTGTGGCGCTGGACCCAGCGCGCCGAGGCCGCCCGGCTGGCCTGGCACGCGCGCGTGCTGCGACTGCCGATGATCGGGCGCTTCGCGCTGGGCGTGAACACCGCGCGCTTCGCGTCCACGCTGGCCATCCTCTCAGACGCCGGCGTGCCGCTGCTGCGCGGCCTGGAAGCGGCGCGCCAGACGCTGGGCAACGAATGCCTGCGCCGCGCCGTGCTCGACGCCACTGCGCGCATCGAAGGCGGTTCGGGCCTGGGCGCGGCGCTGCGGCAGCAGAAAGTGTTCCCGCCGCTGTTGTGCCATCTGGTGTCCAGCGGCGAGAAGACCGGCACGCTGTCGCGCATGCTGGACCGGGCGGCGCAGACGCTGTCGTCGGATATCGAGCGGCGGGCGATGGCGATGACGGCCTTGCTGGAGCCGATCATGATCCTGACCATGGGCGCGGTGGTGCTGGTGATCGTGCTGGCGGTGATGCTGCCGATCATGGAGATCAATCAGATGGTGGGGTGAGGGCGGGCTTATCCCCACATTCTTACCCGACTCCACACCTTTTTTCCCGGCCCTGTCACCTCCCTTGCGCATCATGACTTCAACGCGTCAGGCAGGCTTTTCTCTCCGTAGCCGCAGGGTGCGTTCTTGGGTCCATCCGTTCTTTTCTCCACTGGCAGTTCTCTCCGAAACGAGTGCAAGGAGCAAGACATGTTCAACCGCAATTCCCTGGTCGCCGTTCTGTCGGCGGCCGGCCTGATGGCCCTGTCGGGCGCCGCGCTGGCGCAGCAGGTCGTGGTTTCCGGCGGCGCCACGCTGCCCGAGAAGCTGTACAACGACGAAATCACCAACTTCCCCGAAGCGAGCTTCAAGCCTTACAAGGGCGTGGGCAGCGGCGCGGGCAAGACCGCTTTCCTGACGAACAACGCCACCGGCTTCGGCAGCTCGGGTGTGGTGCACTGGATCGGCAGCGATTCCATCCTGACGCAAACGCAGATCAACGACTACCTGACGACCGGCCTGGGCAAGATCGGCAACCCGGTGGGCCACGGTCCGCTGATCCAGATTCCCTCGGTCGCCACCCCGGTGACGGTTTCCTACAAGGGTCCGACGGGCGTCATCACGCTGAACAAGGCCCAGGTCTGCGGCATCTTCTCGGGCAAGTTCACCAAGTGGAGCCAGGTCGGCGTGACCGTCCCCGCCAATCTGAACGACTTCAAGGTCGTGTACCGCAGCGACAGCAGCGGCACCACCGAACTGCTGACCCGCCATCTGCAAGCCGTGTGCGGCGCCGATTCGAACGTGGCCTTCTCGGGCAAGAGCACCTTCGCCCAGGAATTCCCGTCGAACACCCCGCCCGCCACCTTCCTGCCGGCCAACGGCAGCGGCGGCGTGGCGACCGTGATCGGCGGCCAGACTTCCGCCATCACCTACCTCAGCCCCGATCCGGCCTACACCGGCACGCTGAAGCAGGCCAATCTGCGCAACTCGAATGACAATGTCGTCTACAGCCCGACCGCCGACGACGTCAACCTGGCGCTGCAGAACTCGGGTTCCGGCGGCCTGCCGGGCTCGGCTCCCACCGTCACGAATCCGGCCGCGACTGGCTGGAACGACGTGAACAACGCCGGCAACCCGTTCAACTGGATCCGTGCGTCGGTCAACCCGACCAAGGGTTATCCGATCGCCGGCCCCACCAACCTGGTGCTGAGCCAGTGCTACACCAGCGCTGCTGTCGCCAACGACGTCAAGGACTTCCTGACGAAGCACTACGACGCCGGCAACCTGCTGCCGGGCGACCACCTGCTGGTCGCGCTGAGCCAGGATACGCGCGACGCGATCCTCAACACCTTCGTGACGGGCGATGCCAAGAACCTGAACATCGGCAACACGACGGTTTGCGGCAGCTACGCTGGCCGCGGCTAATGGGGCGAGGGCTCCAGCAGCTGTAGGCAGGTCGAGATAGCAGCAGTGTGGACGGCGCATTCCGCGAGTATCGCGGGGTGCGCCGTCTTTTTTCATGGACCTTGCAGGGGCGTTCCGCGCGAACGCGGCTCCGCAACTTGTTACGGCACTCCACACCTTTTTTCCCGGCGCTGTCATCTGAATTACACATCATGCGAGTAGCTGTAGCGGTCAGCGCGGCGTCAGCATGCGCGCGGCCGGTATGAATGGGACTAGGCAAGGCCGCCCGACGGGCGGCGGCATTTCACACTAGAGATACGGCATGAATCGACGCGTGGGCTTGAGGGCAGGGCGAAAGGGAAAAAACCAGGGGCAGGGCGTGGCGAAGTTCCGGCTTGCGCCGGTCGTGCACGCGATGGCGCTGGCCATGACGGCCGGATCGGCGGCGGCGGCGGGACCGGCCTTCAGCCCCGGCTGGTTCGCCGACAAGCGCGCCACCCAGGCGCAGGCGGCGGCCACGGGCCGGCTGCCGGGCGGCGGCATTGCCGGAATACCGAACGCGCAACGAGAGCAACAGCGCTCGCAGGAGCAGCTGCAACGGTCGCTGGTCAACCTGAACCGCACAGCCGCCATGATCGCGGCCCAGCAATCTGCCCAGGGCGCCGCGCGCCAGGCCGCGCTCAACGGTGCGTCGGCGGTGCCTGACGGAATGGCGGAAGGCGGACTGAAGGTGGACCGCAATCCGCTGACGGCGGGTTGGGAGAACGCCAAGGCGCTGACCGACAAGTCGCAGGCTCAGGTGAATGGCCGGACCGTCGTCACGGTGGAACAGACCGGCGAGCGCGCCATCCTGAACTGGGAGACCTTCAACGTCGGCCGCCAGACGACGGTGGCCTTCAAACAGGAAGCGTCCTGGGCGGTGTTGAATCGGGTGAACGATCCCAAGGCCCGCCCCAGCCAGATCCAGGGGCAGATCGACGCGGCTGGCACGGTCATGGTCGTGAATCGGAACGGCATCGTGTTCAGCGGCACCAGCCAGGTCAATACCCGCAATCTGGTCGCCGCCGCGGTGGGCATGAGCGATGCGCAGTTCAGGCAGGGCATCTACAGCGCGAAGGTGGACAGCGGGGTCCAGGAGCGGATGACGCCGGCCTTCGGCAACGATCTGGCCGGCGCCGGCGACGCCGCGACGTTCAGCAAGGCGACGGGCGACGTGCGCGTGGAAGCAGGCGCGCGCATACAGACGGGCAAGCCCGAGTCGGTTACCCAGGGCGGCGGCTACGTGCTGCTCCTGGGGCGGGAGACGCACAATGCCGGTCAGATCACGACGCCGGGCGGCCAGACGCTGCTGGCCGCCGGAGACAGCTTCATCATCCGCAAGGGACTGGCGTCCGACGCCAACAGCATATCGACGACCCGTGGCAACGAGGTGTCCGCGCGCCGCAGGGCCGACAGTGAAGCAGGGCTGGTGGCGAATACGGGATTGATCCAGGCGCCGACCGGAGACGTGACGCTGACGGGCCATGACGTGCGCCAGCTGGGCGTCGCGGTATCCAGCACCACGGTAACGACGCGCGGCACGGTGCATCTGCTCAACTCGGCCAGCGATACCGGCGGCAAGATCGTGCTGGGCCGCGATTCGGCCACGGCAATTCTGCTTGAGGCCGACGGTGGGCGCGCGCTGGATGCCCAGCGCGATGCCTTGCTGCTTCCGGCAAGCGCGGCAGACGGCTATCGCGCGGCGGGACAGGCGTTCGATCATCTTAGCTCCGTGCCGGACCGGCGCGACCAGTCGCGCATCGAGGTGACCAGCGGCGGAACGGTGCAGGTGGAAGGCGGCGCGATGGCCCTGGCGACCGGCGGCCAGATCGCGGTGTCCGCCGCGCGGCGCACCCTGCTGGAAAACGGCGCGGTCCTGGACGTGGCCGGCGCGGTCGGCGTCAAGCTCGCCATGGAGTCGAACAACGTCAAAGTCAATATCCAGGGCAACGAACAGCGCGATGCGCCGGTCAGCCGGGACGGCAAGACACTGAACAACACCGATGTCTGGGTGGACAGGCGCACGCTGATCCAGATCGCCAAGGGCGTCAACGGCTACGAGCGGGAGCGCTGGTATACGCCGGGAGGCCTGCTGGAAGTGGGCGGCTATCTGGGCACCACCGAGCATGGCGTCGGCGAATGGGCGGCGGTGGGCGGCATCGTCACCGTGGCGGGCGGCGAGCTGGTGAGTCGCGCCGGCTCCCAGATCAACATCTCCGGCGGCACGCTGGACGTGCAGAGCGGCTATCTCAGGCAAAGCTGGCTGCGCGGCGAGGACGGCCGGCTGTACGAAATATCGCGTGCGCCGGGAGATCTGCTGTACAAGGGCTTGTACAAGGGCTTCGAGGATGTCCATGCGCGTTGGGGCGACAAGGGCACGCGCTATTTCCACAACCCGCTGATCGGGCCGCGCCAGCGCTACGAAGAAGGCTATACCGCCGGCCGCGACGCCGGTCAGCTGGTCGTATCGACGAAAACCGCCGTTCTCGATGGCGACATCATCGGCGAGGCGTTTCAAGGCGTCTATCAAACGCAGGCCAGACAGAACATCGACGCCGGCGTGCGCCAGCAAACGGGCTACCGGCAATCGCAGTTGGCCCGGTCACTGGCAGGCCAGCTGGTCATCGGCGGATACCAGGCCAAGAGCTTCGAACAGAACGGCAAGGTGCGCTGGGGCTACGATCTGTATGCCACGACGGGAAGTATCTCTATCCAGGACGGACAGCCATCCGGCGCGCCGGCAGTCAACCTGGACGATCCCTTGCCAGCGCTTGGAAACGGCCGCATTTCCCTGGACGCCGGCAGGCTGAACGGTATCGGTCTGGGGCAGATCACCGCCGTCGCGTCGGAGTCCGTGTCGGTGAAAAGCCGCCTGCGCGTGGCGAATGGCGGCCAGATAGAGCTGTATGCGCCTGACGTGTCGATTGCGTCGGACCTGAGCGCGCGTAGCGGTCGCATCGCGGCGGGCAATGTGTACGAAGGCATCGATCGGGATGCCATGATTCCAGCGGTCGCCAACGCGTCGGCCCGCCTGATCGTTGCGCCGGGCGTACTGCTCGACGTCAGCGGCGCGTGGGTCAACGCAAGGCGCGATCCCGCGACAGCCGGCGACCTGGCATATCGCAACGGCGGACAGATCGTATTGCGTGGCACCGAGGACGTGCGGGTCGGGAAAGGCAGCGTGCTGAATGCGGATTCCGGCGCCGCAATCGCCGCATCCGGCAAATTGATCGGCGGCCGGGGCGGCGACGTCAGAGTGGAGTTGGCTCTTTCCCCGGATGGCAGCGCGCCCGCGCCCGGTCGCGTCGGCGTCACGTTCGATGGCACGGCCCATGCCTATGGCGTGACGGGTGGCGGCACCTTCAGGCTGTCCAGCGACAAGGTGCGGATCGGCGGTGCGGGCGCGGCGCAGCCTGGCGTCATCGTATTGTCCGAAAGTCTGTTCGCGCAGGGATTCTCGCGCTATGAGATCAACGGCAATGCCGGCCTGGAGATCGCCGATGGCGCCATGGTCCGCCCCGTCATGCCGGTTTATCGTCCGCGTTCAGTCAACCCTGACGCCGGTGCTTCCAGCGTGGCCGACGCGCTGGAACTGTGGACGCCTCCCGTGTTCCAGGAGGATCCGCTCGCGGGACGCATGTCCCAGCGCCTGGGCGCCAGCCTGTCCCTGAGCGCCTTCGCGCCGTACCAGCCCAAGCCCGAAGGCGGCCTGCGCATCGGCGCGGGCGCGCTGGTCGAGGTGGACCCCGGCCAGGTGATCCAGTTGCAGTCGCGCGGCATGTTGCGCATCAGCGGAACCCTGCGCGCGCCGGGCGGCCGTATCGAGGCGGCGCGAGGGGCGGACCCGGTTGTCGGCATCCAGCTGCAGAAGGGCGGACTGTCAAATTCGATCTGGCTGGACGGGCAGGCGCGGCTGGATGTCGCGGGCATCTCGGCGACCGGGATAGACACGGCGGGACGCCAATACGGCCTGCAGCGGGACGGCGGACGCATCGCGCTGGACGGTGAATTCGTCGTGATCCGCCCTGGGGCGGTGCTGGACGCGTCGGGAACGCGCATGGATGTCGATGTCCCGATGCCGGGCGCGGCGGCCGTTCGCACGCGCATCGGAGGCAAGGGCGGAGAAATCGCGCTGTCCGCGACGGCAGGGCTCTATCTCGACGGCGACATGCGGGCCGCGGGCGGCACGCCGGATGCGCCGGGCGGCAAGCTCTCGCTTCGCTTGGAAACGCCACTCTATGACGCAGGTACGCCAGATGAAATGATCCGCCCCAGGGAGCTGGTGGTCGCCCAAGCCAGCCGGGCCAGCCTGCTGCCCGTCGGCGCGCGGCCGGATTCGGTCACGCTGAGCTATGGCCAGGGCCGCATCGGCGTCGATCAGATCCTGGCCGGCGGCTTCGATGAAGTGTCGCTGATGGCGCGGGACCTCGTCACTTTCGATGGCAATGTGGATCTGGGCTTGCGCCGGGCCATCAACCTGTATGAAGGCGCGCTCGGCAATACGCGGGCCGGCGCCACGGTGCGCCTCGCGGCGCCCTACGTGCTGCTGAGCGGACGCACCAGTCTGCTTCCCCCGTCGACGCCGCCTCTGCCGGTATTCGCCTCGTTGGAAGAATGGCGGGCGTCAGGGCAAGGAGACGCCGCGCGGCTCGGCGTTGAAGCAGACCATATCGACATCCGCGATTTCGTCCGCACGGGCATCCAGGGCGCGGTCACGCTCAATGGCGGCATGACACAAACCGTGGACCGCCGTGGCTACGGCCTGGTCGAACTACGCAGCCGGGGCGATCTGCGTTTTCTGTCCTCGACGGCGGCCACCCCGGCTTCGCTGCCATTCGGCGGCTTTCCCTCGGCCGGCGCCATGCTCGCCAGCGGCGACCTGTTGTTGGCGGCGCAGCGCATCTATCCCGCGACGGGTTCCGCCGGCCTCGCGGTGGCCGGCGTCAGGGATGCGAATACCTTTGACCCGGAGCGCGCATTGCGAGTGCAACGCGTGGACGGGTCCCTGTCCGCCGTCACGCCGCTGTCGGCGTTCGGCAGGCTGGCGCTCATGGCGCCGACGGTGGAGCAGGGCGGCGTCCTGTATGCGCCGCTGGGCGCGATACAACTGGGCTCGACCGGCGCCAACATCAATCGCAGCGTGCGGCTGCTGCCGGGCAGCCTGACGTCCGTCAGCGCCAGGGGCGCGACGATACCCTATGGCGGCACGGTCGACGGATTGAGCTACCTGTACAACGGCGCGACCGTCGAGCTTGGCTCGGTGGGGGGCAAGAACCGCATCGGCAACATGGAACACGGCGTGGTGCTTACGGGCCGCTCGTTCAGCGTGGATCCGGGCGCGGTGATCGATGTTTCCGGCGGCGGCACGCTGGCCGGCGCGGCATTCGTCAGCGGACGAGGCGGCTCCACGGATCCCATGTTCCACCCGCTGCCCCGGTTCGACCCGCCATCGGGCCAATTCGAACTGCCGACGCTGGACGCCCGCCCGGTCTATGCCATCCTGCCAGGGTTGCCCGACCGGTATGCGCCGCTGGCGCCGAGGGATGCCTCCGCCGGCTACGCGGGATCCCGGCCATTGCCCGGAGAAACCATCACCATCGGCGCGGGCGTGCCCGGTCTGGCGGCGGGCACCTATACGCTGCTCCCCGCGTACTACGCGCTCCTGCCCGGCGCTTTCCGCGTCGAGGTTGGGGCGAATGCGCAGCCGTTCGCGCCTGCCGGCCTGCGCGGCGGATCCTGGACGGTGACGGCGACGCGCGGGCTGGCCGGCACGGGCACCGGCGACGGCTGGCCCCGTCAGGCGCTGATCACGCCGGGCGACGTGTTGCGCCGGCACGCGCAATACAACGAGATGGACTACCAGGCCTACGTCTTGGCGGACGCGACGCGCAAGGGGCTGCCGCGTGCGTGGTCGCCTCAGGATGTCTCTGCGCTCGAACTGCGATTCCTCTCGGACGCGGACAGCGCAGGCGCGACGGCGTTCCGATTCGAAGGCGCGATGCGCGCCAACCGAGGCGCGCAGGGCTATGGCGGCCAGGTAATCGTGCGTGCGGACCAGCCGCTGGAAATCGTGAAGGACGGCGCCACGCCCGGATTCCTGGGCGCCTCGGTCCGAGCGGCCGATATCAACGCCTTGGGCGCCGATCGCATATCCATCGGAGGCTCGACCGCTCAATCCTCGATCAGCCCGGACCGGTTGAGATTCGACGTGCGCGGCGACGATATCTACCTGCGCAGCGGAGCGCTGCTGCGAGCTCCCGAAGTCCTGCTGATGACATCGGACACCAAATCGATCGTGGTGGAGCGCGGAGCCATCATCAATACGCTGGGCATGGGCGCCGCGCCCTACGACTCGCGCAACGGCTATCGCTACGGCCAATCCGACAGCAGCGTGAATGTGCTGGCGGTGTCCAACGGCTGGCTGGATTTCGCCAATGGCGTCAGCAGTCAGGATGCGGGGATCGAACTGGGCGCGGACTGCGCCGTCGCGACTTGCGCGGCGCCCGCACGTCTCTATTCGGACGGCACGATCGCCATCGGCACCAGCAACCTGATCGTCCACGATGCGCTGCGCTACGGCACGCGCAATCTGGTGCTGGCGGCGAACAGCCTGAACGTGGGCAACGAGGCGGCGCTGGCCGACGCTGCCGCGCGCGGCGTGCTGCCGCCGGGGTTGCGACTGTCGCAGACCCTGTTGAGCCGCCTGTTGATCGGCGATCGGGAAATGGGCGCGCCGGCGTTGGAGCGCGTCATTTTCTCGATGAAGAACTCGGTCAATTTCTTCGGTTCGGTGAATCTGAGCACGCTGAATCCCACCACCGGAAAATCCAGCCTGCAGCAACTGGTGTTCAATACGCCTGCCATGTATGGACTGGGCGCGGCCGGCGATGTCGCGAGCGTGAGCACCGACACGCTGGTTTGGAACGGCGTGGCGGATGCGCCCGCGGGGGACATCGTTGCCGGCGGGGCCGGCACCGGACTCGGTCGTCTGGATCTGCGCGCCCGCCGCATCATGCTGGGCGATGCCAACGGAACGCCGTTGACGCCGCATCTGAACATGAAACGCCTCGCGCTGGGTTTCTCCCAGGTGACTCTGGACGCGACGGAACGCATTTCCGCGAACGGTGAAGGCAGTGTGGGCGTCTATCAGTCTCGCGGGAGTTACTCGAACGGCGCGTTTTCCTATTCGGGCGGCGACCTGGTGCTGCGCACGCCGCTGCTGACAGGCGAAGCCGCGTCCGTGTCCCGCATCACGGCCGGCGGCGCGCTGCGCCTGTCGGGTGCGGGACAGGCGGTCGGCGCCGCGGCCATCGGCGGATCGTTGTACCTGGTCGCGGACAGCGTCACGCTGGACAGCGCCATCGCCTTGCCCAGCGGCAAATTGAGCGTGCGGGCCGAACGGGACATCACGCTGGGCGACGGCGCGCGCATCGACATGGCCGGGCGCGGCACGACGCTGTTCGACCAGACCCGTTACAGCTGGGGCGGCGATGTCGAGCTGGAAAGCAAGTCGGGCAACATAATTCAGTCGGCCGGATCGGTCGTGGACGTTTCCGCCGCCTATAACCACGCAGGCAGCCTGCGCGCGTCGGCCATGGGCGCGACGGCTGGCCTGATCGCGCTGCGAGGCCAACTGCTGGGCAGCGCCAGCGGCGAATACGATGCCGGCGGCACCTATGTGCCCTTCGAAAACGGCGGCATCCAGCTGAAAGGGCAATCCATCGAGGATTTCGGCGGTCTGAATCGCCGCCTCACCCAGACCGGCGTCACCGGATCCCGCAGTTTCCAGACCAGGATCGGGGACCTGACGGTCGGCGACGAAGTCCGCGCCCGGCACGTCGTCATCGCCGCCGACGGCGGCAGCCTGCGCATCAATGGCAAGATCGACGCCAGCGGCGCACAGGTGGGCAGCATCCGGCTCGCGGCCATGAACGATCTGGTGCTCAACGGGCTGCTTGATGCGCACGGAACGCGGCTGCGCGTCGACAGCGCCGGCGCCATCATCGACAGCCCGAACCGCGCCGTGATCGATCTGACGTCGCGCAAGGGACGGCTGATCCTGGCGGCGGGCGCGGAAATGGACCTTCGCGCCGGCACCGCGGCACCCGCGGGGACAGGCCCTGGCAGGAACGACGGCCGCGCCCGCGGCACCGTCGATTTGAACGCCTCCCGCATCGGCGCCAACGACGTCGCCTTGGACGTGCTGGGCGCGCCCCGCATCGTGGGCGCGATGCGCGTGGCGGTCAATGCGTTCGACTACGCCACCTACATCGATGCGCCGGCCGCCGGCGTGCCCGATGTCAACGGCAGGCGACCCCAGCAGATCACCCAGGCCTATCTCGATCGTATCCACCGGGACAATACGACATACATGAACGGGGCGTTGAACAACGCCGCGCTGTCCGGCCGGCTTGCCGCCCTGGGACCGTACCGTCTTCGTCCCGGCGTGGAAATCAGCAGCGCGACGGCCGACGGCGACCTGACGATCAGCGGGGACCTGGACCTGTCCGGCTATCGCTATGGTCCGGGCGCGGATCCGTCCAACCCGGCCCGGCGCGGCATGGGCGAGCCCGGCGTCCTGTTGATACGGGCCAAGGGCAATCTCAATGTCTACGGCAGCATCAACGACGGTTTCGCACCGCCCCTGAGCACGGATGAAGACAGCCGCGCATGGAGGCTGGTGGGCCGGCTGGCGACGAACAATCCGAACGGCGTGGATCTGTGGCAGCAGAGCATCATCGTGCCCAAGAGCATCACCCTGCGAGGCGCCGCGGCTGGCGTCACCACGACGTTTCCCAATGTCGAGGGAGAATCGCTGAACTTCGACGCGCCGCTGCGCTCCAGCGTCATCAAGGCCCGCGTGCGCATGCCGACCGAGGTCCAACTCGAGAGTTATTTCAACCTGCGCGCTGGCACGGTGCTGGGCGGCGCGGTCACCACGCCCGACGGCACGGTCTACCCCGCGGGTACCATCGTCGCCGCCAACCTGCTGCTGGAGCCGGGAACCACGCTGGCCGCCGGCTTCATGGCTGACCAGAGCATTACGGTGGCGCCTTTCACCCTGCCCAAGGGCACGTCGCTGGGCATCTTCGACATGCAGCCTGCGCTGTCGAGCAACCTGACCCTGGCGCCGGGTTCCTATCTGCCATCGGGTTCGACGTTGCGCTTTGCCGGCAGCAGCGTGCCCCTGCGCGATCTGGACGCCAATGGCAAGCAGGGCCGCATCTGGGCCGTCGCGCCCATGTTGCCCGCCGGTACCGAGTCGTGGAGCCTTCGGCTGGCCGGCGGCGCGGATCTGGCGTCGGCCGACACGCGCGCCTTGCTGCCGTCCATGCAGCTGGCCGGAGGCGGCCAGGTCCGGCTGGCGGATCTGCATTATCAGCAGGACCTGTCGGGAGGACGGCTGGGCGAATCGCCCATTTTCAGTGTTATCCGAACCGGGAAGGGCGACCTGGACATCCTGTCCGGCGGCGACTTCCGCCAGACCTCGTTCTACGGCATCTATACGGCAGGCACGCAGTCCGGCCCCGTGCGGGATCACAATGGCAACCCCGTCCTCAATGCCCTGGGGCAGGACGCCTACAACCTGAGGCGGGCCAGCGATCCGGACCAGTCCCTGGCGAATGGCCGCGAGTCCGTCCTGGGCGCGGGGTCGGCCCGCTACGAACCGCTGGTGACGGGCGGTCAGTACGCCGCCTGGTACCCGGAGCAGGGCGGCAACGTCTATATCGGCGTGCAGGGCAATATGCGTGCCGCCACCCGGGGCATCGCCAGCGGGCCGGAGCTGTCCGACAAGCGCGGATCGGGCTGGATGAGCGGAGGCTACACGGGTACCTGGCTGTGGCGGCAGGGCGGCGAGGACCTGGGGCAGCGCACCGCGTGGTGGATCAATTTCGGCACGTATGTGCCGACCGCGTTCTATTCTTCCATTCGCCAGCCGGGCGTCACGATAGAAGGCTTCACCGGCATTGGCGCGCTGGGCGGCGGCAATGTTGATGTCGCGGTGGGCGGCGATGCGGGAATCCAGAGAAAGCCCGGCAGCACATCCTCCTTCCGTTTCCCTTATAGCGACGGCCTGGTGCTGGCGGTGGGAAGCACGGGACGGATCACGCCGGACGGCGCCCGCGTCACGACGGGCGGGGGAGACCTCAGCCTGAAGGTGAACGGCGCGTTGAATCCCGTGGCGACGTCCAGCTACGATGCCGCCGGCGCCGTCAATGGCGGGGTCACGAGCGACATGAACGGCGTGCTGACGAACCTGCGCGGCGCTCTGGACGTGTCTGCACGTAGCATCGGGCGTGTGGATCCCATGCGGATGGTGCCCGATCCGTCGGATTCGCGGCCCATGAATACGGATTCACCGACGCTGGGCCTGCCCTCGGGGGGCATAGTCATTGTGCCGGGGGACGCCACGGCGCGCCTGTCAACGAACAGCGATCTGGTGCTGGGTGGCGTCGGCGACGCCGGCCGCAACCGGCCTCTTGGCGGTACGCGCCTCATCAGCGGCGGCCCGGAAATCGGCGGCGGCGCGCAGAGCTGGTTCAGCTTGTGGACCGATCGCACGAGCATCGACCTTCATGCCGCCGGCGGATCGCTGACGCCGATCTCGACTCAGCATGTCGACGGCACCAACGCATTTCCATTGATGTTCAACAGCGGGTTGATGGGCGAGAGTTTTCTCTATCCGTCCCGCTTCAGTGCGGTCGCATCGGCCGGCAGCATCTACTACGCTCCCCGGAAGGATACGGCCGGCGCGGCGTGGACCTTCGCGCCGGGCCCCAACGGCCGGGTGGAACTGTTCGCCGCCCGTTCGCTCAACGCTGGCGGCATGCCGACAGAAATGTCGGGCGCGGCCCCCGCCGTCATGCCGACGCCGGACCGGCCCGCCTATCTCGTCGAATGGAATGTCGGCGGGTCGGCCATCCGGAAGACCAACGCCATCGCGCCTCCCGGCGCCTTGTTCGCTTTCGGGCTCGACACGGCGGCAGGACGGGCGCCGCAGTCCGACGCCGGCATCGCCCGCTACTACGCGGGCATGGACATCGTTGGCCTGCAGACAGGCAGCCTGGTGACTTCCATCGATGGCAATCAGTATCGCGCCGCCCGTCCGGCTTGGATCCAGGCTGGCCGCGACATCGTCAACCTCAAGGGCCTGATCCTCAACCAGCGACCCAACGACGTTTCCCGGATCGCCGCCGGCCGCGACATTCTCTACGCCAATGTCGATATTGCCGGGCCGGGCTGGCTGGAGATCATCGCCGGCCGCAACCTGACACAGGAAGACAGGGGCCGCCTGGGCAGCGTCGGCCTGATCGACGGCAAGCCCGCCACCGGCAAGGGCGGCGCCGGCATCGTCGTCAGCGTCGGCGGCGAGGGCGACTACACCGCCTTCGCCCGGCGCTATCTCGACCCCGCCAATCGCGCCGACCCCGGCCAGACCCTGGCCAGCCAGCCAGGCAAGGCCATCAAGACCTACGAGCGCGAACTGGCCGACTGGCTGCGCGCGTTCCAAGGCTACGACGGCCCGGCCGACCAGGCGCGCGCCTACTTCGACGCGCTGCCGCCGGAGCAGCAGCGCATCTTCCTGCGCCAGGTCTATTACGCCGAGCTGACCCAGGGCGGGCGCGAGTACAACGACGCGGCGGGGCCGCGCCCCGGCAGCTACGTGCGCGGCCGGCAGGCCATCGCCTCGCTGTTCCCCGAAGCCGACGCGCAGGGCCGCCCGATCCGCTACCAGGGCGACATCACCCTGTTCGGCGGCTCCGGCATCCAGACGCTGTTCGGCGGTCCGATCCACCTGCTGGCGCCGGGCGGCAAGATGATCTTCGGCGTGGAAGGGATGGCGCCGCCGTCGACCGCCGGCGTGGTGACGCAGGGCGCGGGCGACATCCAGATGTACGCCAAGGGCAGCATCCTGCTGGGGCAGAGCCGGGTCATGACCACGTTCGGCGGCCACATCATGGGCTGGTCGGCGGAAGGCGACATCAACAGCGGCCGAGGCGCCAAGAGCACAGTGGTCTACACGCCGCAGCGCCGGCTGTACGACGCCGTGGGCAACGTCAGCCTGTCGCCGACGGTGCCCAGCACCGGCGCCGGCATCAGCACGCTGAATCCGATCCCGGAAGTGCCCAAGGGCGACGTCGACCTGGTCGCGCCGCTGGGCACGGTGGATCCGGGCGAGGCCGGCATCCGCGTATCGGGCAATATCAACATCGCCGCGCTGCACGTGGTCAATGCCGCCAACATCCAGGCCCAGGGCGAATCCAAGGGCATCCCGGCGACGGCGACGGTGAACACCGGCGCGCTGACCTCGGCCAGCTCGGCCGCGTCGTCGGCCACGCAAAGCGCACAGGATATGACGCGGCAACAGCAGGCATCCGCGCGCCAGAACCTGCCGTCCATCATCTCGGTGCAGATCCTGGGCTACGGCAACGAGCCGGCGTCCGGAGCGACCGGGGAGGGCGCGGCGCCCGCCGGACAGCCGCCACGGCGCGACGGCAGCGCCAGCGGCTACGACCCGCGCAGCGTCTTCCAGATGCTGGGCAACGGCGACATCCCGGAAGCGCAGCGGGCAAGGCTCACGGACGCCGAACGGCGCAGGCTGTCGGGAGGCTGAAGCGGGCGCCGTTCCTGTCACGCGGCAGTCATACGCCATTACTACATTGCCTGTTCACCGATCGCCACCGCGTCCGGCCGGCTCCCGGCCCGCCGGACGCGGCATGGGCGGGGCGCTTGCGCGGCAGGCGCGTGGCGCTCCGTCCTTGGGGGCAGCAAGCGCACCGCGTGCGTGCGGCGTGGGGGGGTATGTTTTTTTGGCGTTCGAAGGCGGCCCGCTGCACGCGCACGCTATGGCGCGCGCGCCGCTGGCCGGCGCTGCTGTTGCTGGCGGCCTGTTGCTGGCGCGCGCTGGCCGCGGAGGCGCCGCCCGAGCCTCGGCCCATTTTCGCCTTCGACATTCCCGCCCAGCCGCTGCAGGCCGCGCTGGAACAGTACAGCAATGTGACGGGCGGATCGGTGGTGTATCGCGCAGCGTTGACCGTGGGGCGGCGTTCGGCCGCCGTGAAGGGAATCCATACGCCGGAGGCTGCCTTGCGCATGCTGATCGAAGGTTCTGGCCTGGTCGCCGAGTACACCGCGACGAACGCCGTGGTGCTGCAGCCCGAGCCGGCCGCGCCGGCCGTCGCGCGGCGGCCGGCAAATCCCACCGGGTCGTTCTATCGCAGTTACTACGGCCTGATCCAGGCCGGCGTGCGCGATGCGCTCTGCGGCCTGCCGGCGCTGGCCGTGGGCAGTTTCCGGGCGGCGGTGAGCTTTGGCGTGTCGGAGCAGGGACGGGTGCGGGACGCCCATCTGCTGGATTCCAGCGGCGACGCGGACCGCGACGAGGCGATCACGCAGGCGCTGAACGGCATCGCCCTGGGCAAGGCGCCGCCCGAGGGCCTGGCGCAGCCTTTCGTGATGCTGATCGTGCCGCAGTCGGCCGACCACGACCGCGCCTGCGTCATCCGCTGAGCGCCTGACCCGGATCCATGATGCCTTCCAGCCTGGCCGTACTGCGCGATTTCATGCTGCAGCGCTACGACGATCTCAAGGCGCGCCTGACGCGGCGCCTGGGCTGCGCCGACATGGCCAGTGACGCCTTGCAGGACACCTGGTTGCGGCTCGAAGGCAAGGACGAACTGGGGCCGGTCGACAGCCCGGGCGCGTACCTGCTGCGGATGGCGGTCAATGTGGCGGTGGACCAGCAGCGCGCCGAAAACCGCCGGCTCACCTCCAGCGAGGCCGAGGCCTTGCTCGCCTTGCCCGACCCCGCGCCCGGTCCGGCGCAGACGGCGCAAGGCCGCGAGGAACTGGACACGCTGGTGCGGGTCATGGGCGAGCTGTCCGAGCGTCAGCGCGGGGTGCTGTTGGCCGTGCGGCTGGAAGGACTGCCGCAGGCCGAGGTGGCGACGCGCATGGGCGTGTCGTTGCGCACCGTGGAGCGCGAATTGCGCAGCGCGCACGAGCACTGCGCGACGCGCGTCCGTAATTTATTGTCACCATAAAAAACGCATCCCCAAGGCGGATTCCGGCTGCGAGAACCGTCATAGGGGTAGCAAGGGGAATAACGGCGCGCCGCCGCTCCATGCCGGCATCGCCGTACAGAGAGAATCGTCATGAAGAGTGCATCCCGCGACGCCCGACGCAGACAGGCGGACATCGAGCGCCAGGCCCGTGCCTGGATAAGGCTGCTGGCCTCCGGCCAGGCCACGCTGCATGACGCCGAGGCCTTGAAGCTGTGGTGCGCGGCCAGCGAGGCGCATGCCGCCGCCTTCGCGCTGGAACGGCGGTTCTGGAACCAGGTGGGACCCGCCGCGCAACAGTTGCAGCGGCAGACGGCGCGGGCGTCCCACGCGCGCCCGGCTGCCCGCGCCTGGGGCCGCCGCGCGTTCCTGGGGACGGCGCTGGGCGGCACGGCCGCCGCCGCCATCGCCGCGGTGGTGGCGCCGCCGTTCGGTCTGTGGCGCTCGTTCGATGAGTGGGACGCAGACTACCGCACCGACACCGGCGGGCGCCGCCAGTTCGGCCTGGACCGGCAGGTGCAGGTCGACATGAACACGCAGACCAGCATCGCCCTGCGGCCGGATGTAGCGGGCGCGCTGGGCATGGAGCTGATCACGGGCGAAGCGGCCTTCGAGGCGCTGGCGCCCGACCGCAAGGTCACGGTGCTGGCCGGCGCCGGCAAGGCCAGCGCCAGCCAGGCGAAGTTCGAGCTGCGTCGCACCGGCAGCAGCGTCTGCCTGACCTGCGTCAGCGGCGAGGTCGCGCTGTCGCACGCGGGCGGCGAGCTGGTCCTGGCGCCGCGCCAGCAGGTCAGCTACGACCGCGAGCAGGTGGGCGCGATCCAGACGATAGACCCCGATGAGACCTCGGCCTGGCGGCAGGGCGCGCTGGTGTTCCGCCAGACGCCGCTGCCGGCCGTGGTGGCCGAGATCAACCGCTACCGGCGCGGCCACGTGGTGCTGCTGGACGGCAAGCGCGGCGCCAGCGCCATGAGCGGCCGCTTCGAGATCCGCGACATGGAGAAGGTGCTGGTGCAGATCGAGCGCGCCTTTGGCCTGACCGCCACGCGGCTGCCCGGCAACGTCGTCCTGCTCAGCTGAGCGGGCGCCCCGCGCGCCGGCTCATGGGCCAGCCGCGCGGACCTGCCTGCGCCATGTCGGTTTTGCGCCGCGAAACTCGTCCTATCCATGCAGACCCGGTAGCAGAGCGCCAGGCAGGCGCGGGCCGCGGCTGCGCGATGGAGAGAGCAGCAGTGTCGCGCAAACCGAACATAGGCATACGAGAGCTGAAGGAAAACCTGTCGGCCGTGGTGGATTCCGCCTGGGAGCATCCCGTGTCGGTGCACCGCTATGGCTCGCCCTGGGTCTGGATCGTCTCGCACGAAGTCTGGACCCGCAATACGCGCCGCATCGACTTCAATCCGGCCGGCCATCCGCTGGCCGCCGTGCGCCAGCATCTGGACATGGCGATGCGCGAGCGCCAGCCGCGCCTGCACGCGGCGGCGCTGCGGGCCATGCTGCGCATCGAGGCGCAGCCGCTGCTGCGGGCGCTGGCGGTGCAGCTGCTGTACGGACTGGAAACCGAGGCCGCGCTGCATGAGCAGATCTCCTGCAACCTGCTGTTCCGCTGGTTCGTCGGCCTGTCCCTGGACCAGCAGATCTGGACGCCGCAGGAATTTGGATATTCGCTGGAGCGCGTGCTGGCCAGCGCCGAGCTTGTGGCCATCCTGGAGGAACTGCTGCTCGGCGCGCCGGTGGCGCCGATCGCGCAGGCTACCGGCATACCGCTGAACCAGGCTTTGTTGAGGGAGTGGCGGGCCCGCAGCGTGCGGGGCGGTTGAGACGGATTTGGCGGGTTTTTCTTCTAGGAATCGTCTTAGAGAAAGACCGCAATGCCGGCCCCTGCCGGCCCCCTGCAAGGAGATCGCCGTGTCAGCCATCGTCACCGTGGGTATGTTGGAACTGGACCGCAAACTGTCCAAAGTGCTGGATAGCGCCCGCCGCGTTCCGGTGTCGGTGTCGCGCTATGGCTCGCCCTGGGTGTGGGTGGTGTCGCACGAGGCCTGGATGGGGCAGGTCCAGCTCACCCGCTTCGTGCCGCCCAGGCATCCCCTGGTGGGCCTGCGCGAGCACGTGGACGACGTGCTGCGCGGCCATGCCGCCATGCTGGAGCGGGCCGTCGCGCAGCTGGCGCTGCGCACCGACGCGGCGGTGCTGTGCCGCGCCTTCATCCTGCAACTGCTGTATCCGGTGGGCAGCCGCCGCTACTTCCTGGAGCAGATCGCCTACAACCTGCTGTTCCGTTGGTTCGCCGGCCTGACGCAGGGGCTGGGCGCCGACGAGGAGGCCGACCTGGACCGGGAGCTGGACCTGATCGGCCGGCGCCCGGAGATCGTGCAGGTGCTGCACCAGGCGCTGGACGACGGCTTGCTGACGCCGCCGAGCTGGGCAGTGCGCAAGCGGGCAGCCAGGAGTCCGGCCGGCACCGGACAGCGCCCGCTTGCGCGAGGCGTTGCGGGCTACGCGGCGAACGCGGGCCTGGCCGGCGCGCGTTGACGCCGTGGCATCGCACTCCCGTCCGACGGACAGCATCGGCATGACGGTCACGCCCGCCCGCCGCCCATCCGCGTCCGGCGATGTCCGGGCCTGTCTGAGCGATTTCCTGGTCGCCAATTACGCTCGGCTGATCGGCCGCCTGCGCGCCCGCCTGGGCTGCGAAGACCTGGCTTCCGACAGCTTGCACGACGCCTGGCTGCGCCTGGCGGATGGGCCGGCGCCGGAGCCGGGTGGCGCGGCGGGCGTCGTCAACCCCGGCGCCTACCTGTTCCGCATGGCCTGCAACATCGCCATCGACCGCCTGCGCGCCGAGCAGTTGCGGCGCGCGGGCGGTCCCGAGCTCGAACCGGACGAGGTCGAGGACGGCGCGCCCGGCCCGCAGCAGATCGCGCAGGCGCGTTCCTCATTGCGCGACTTCCTTCGGGAAGTGGACACGCTGCCCAGGCAGCAGCGCGCCGTGTACATCGACGTGCGCATCGAAGGGCTGCCGCAAAGCGCGGCGGCCTCGCGCTACGGCCTGTCGCCGCGCATCGTGCAGCGGCACCTGCGCGATGCGGGCCGGCACATGGCGGGGTATGCGCACAGGCTGGCCTGTCCGACGCCGCCGCGCGCGCAGTGAAACGGCCGCGCGCGCAAGCGAATCTGTCGCCGCGGACGCAAATCCTTCATATGGGGTCGCTACGATTTTCGTCACCCGCCCGCCGCGCGCAGCCGGCGTGGCCGCCCCGTCACCGTCCAGCCCCCGTTCGAGCCCATCCGCCATGCCCAGGAATCCTCCGCGCGACACAGCAGGCCAGCAGGGATTCACGCTGGTCGAGGTCATGGTGGTGGTGGTCATCGTCGGCATCGCCACGGCGGCCCTGGGCCTGTCCATCCGTTCCGATCCGGCCCGCAGGCTGCGCGACGACGCTCAGCAGCTGGCGCTGCGCATGCAGACCGCGCAGCAGGAAGCGCGCGCCGACGGCCGGCCCATCGCCTGGCAGGCGGATCTGTCCGGCTACCGTTACACGCGCGGCACCTGGGCGCTGGACGATGCCGCGCCGACGCTGGACATGACGCGGCTGGACGCCTTCGAACGCGACGCCACGCTGCGCCCGCAGCGCTGGCAATCGGGCGAGGTGCGCGTGACGCCCGCCAGGCCGGTGACGCTGGATGGCGAATGGTTCGGCGAGCCCTGGCAGCTGAAACTCTCCAACGGCGCGGCCGAAGTGGTCTTGCGGCGCACCGGCGGCGGACGCTATGTGGTCCAGTAGCGCGGGGGCCGGCGGGCAGCGGGGATTCACGCTGCTGGAAATCCTGATCGCGCTGGCCATCGTCAGCGTGGCGCTGGCCGCCGTGATGCGCACGACCGGCATGCTCACCACCAACAATGGCGTGCTGCGCGACCGCGCGCTGGCGCTCATGTCGGCGCAGAACCGGCTGGTTGAGCTGCAGCTGGCGCCGCCCGTGGCCACGGTGAGCCGGGATCGCGCGCCCTGTCCGCAGGGCGGATTGGCGCTGGTATGCGAAACGCGCCTGACCGACGTGGTGCGAGGATCCCGCCTGGCGACCGTGGAAGTGTTCCGCGACCGGCAGGCGGGCCCCCGGCTGGCCACGCTCAGCGCGGCGCTGGACAATCAGAGATAGGCCCATGGACCGGCGCCGGCAGAGCGGTTTCTCGCTGATCGAGGTGATCGTGGCCATCATGATCATGGCCATCATCAGCCTGCTGTCATGGCGGGCGATCGACAGCGTCTCGCTGACCAGCCGCAAGCTGGACGCGCGCAGCGACGAGATCACGGCGTTGCAGCGCGTGTTCGACCAGTTCGAGCGCGACGTCGCGTTGCGGGCCAGCCCCATGCAGGCCGCCGGCCAGGACTTCGGCGGCGTAGCGATCCGGCTGCGCGCCGCGCAGTCCGACCTGCGCAGCGTGGAGTTGATGCGCAGCATGGCCGGGCCGGCGGCGGGCTGGCAGCGCGTGCTGTGGGAGCGCGATGGCCGCAAGTTGTTGCGCGCGGCCGGTCCCTCTGGAGAGCGCTATCCGCTGGCGCCGCCAGGTCCGGGCGAAACCGTGCTGGACGAGGTGCAGGAGTTCAACGTCCGCGTCTGGGTGCCAGGCAGGGGGTGGGGCGCGTTTCCAACCGGCGACGCGCCCGCCGCGACCGGGCTGGAATTGATCATCGCGCGCGGCCCGCCGGGCGAGCTGCAACGCTATCGCCGCGTGTACGCGCTGCACTAATGCGGCAGATCAATGCAACCGCAATTTTCGCGCGTGCCACCTGGCCACGCGGCCCAGGAGTCATATGCCCATGCGTGAAATCAGAATGCCTTCCTTGTCCGCCGCCCGCGCCGCCAGTCTGTGCCTGATGGCCGCCGCGCTCGCGGGCCTGGCGTGGTGGGGGTGGGCGCTGATGGAGCCCTTGCCCCAGGCCGCCACGCCCGCCGCCCGCGCCGGGGTGCCGCCAAGCGGCGCGGAACAGGCCGCCGCGTGGCTGGCGCCCGGCGCCGCGCGGCTGGATGTGAGGGTTGCGGGCGCGCTGTCCGGCGCCGGCCGTGGCGCGGCGGTGCTCTCGGTCAACGGCGGCCCGCCGCAGGCCTATGCGATCGGCGATGCGCTGACCGGCACGGCGCGTCTGGCGGACATCGAGGCGCAGGCGCTGATCGTGGAGCAATCGGGCGAGCGCATCCGCCTGCCCATGCCCGCACTGCAGGACAGCGCCAGCGGCGGACTAACGGCGGCGGCGCGCCAATAAAGCCATTCAGTCGCCAAAATGCTTGCTTTTTATGGCAATAATGCTTTAAAATACAACATGTTGCATTCATTTGGCGTTGCGCGCTGTTCGTGCGCAAGTCATGTTGATCGCAGCTCATCTCCATGGCGCGGCCGTCCGATGCTCCCCCCGCAGCAGCACGCATCCGGCCCGCCCGACACCCTGCGCATTGTGTCTTGGCGGGAAGGCCACTGCCTTGAATAGGAGAGCATTCATGTTTCGCAAGCTCGGCGACAAATGGCAATTCGAAGTCGCACCGCTCAACTGGAAGGCGCCCGACACGGGCCAGCACACAGAGGCCGCTCCGGCTTCGGCTGAAACCCAGAGCTCGGAACGTTCCGACGGCCAGCGCGACGCCAACTAAACCCGCCTCCTGGCCCATCACGGCCGCCGCCGGTTCTCACCGGCGGCGGCCGTCGTCTTTTCCGGCTCGCCGCGCCTTTCAGTCCGCCCGGTCCAGCAGCACGCGGTTGCGTCCGCTCATCTTGGCCTGGTAGAGCAGTTCGTCGGCGCGGCGGAACAGCGTTTCGGCGTGTTCCGCGCCGCTTCCCCATTCCACATACGACACGCCGAAACTGGCGGTCATGCCGAAGCGGCGGCCGTCGCAGCTGGTCACGCTAGCCTGGGCAATGCCCTGCCGCATCCGCTCGGCCATTTCCAGCGCCTGCCCCGGTTGGCTGGTGTGGCACAGGACCGCGAATTCCTCGCCACCGACTCGCGCCACCACATCGGCGTGGCGGAAGTTGCGCGCGGACAGCGCGGCGACGACCTTGAGCGCCTCGTCGCCAGCGGCATGACCGTAGGTGTCGTTGATGGACTTGAAATGATCGATGTCGAACAGGATGAAGGCCAGCACCGGGTCGGCGCCGCGCCAGCGCTCGCGCGTCTCTTCGAAGCGTCGTTCAAATGCGCGGCGATTGAGCAGGCCGGTCAGGAAATCCGTCTCGGCCATGGTCGCCAGATCCAGTATCAGGCGGTCGCGCTCCGACTCCAGCCGCGACTTGCTGGCGGCGGTGTCCTTCAGGACGCTCAGGGCGCTGAACATCCCGTTGATCTCGCCCCGGTAGCGGTCCAGTGGAATGGCGGGGACGGGACCGCCGTCCGCGATAGCGCCGATGATGCGCGTCGCCTGCACGAACGGTCGGATGACGCGCTTGCGGAACTGGCTCAGCGACAGCAGCAGAGCAGCGGCCAGCATCGCGGCGGCGGCCAGCGTGGCCAGTAGCACGCGGACCGAGGAGGCGCGCTGAGCGGCGATGCGCTGCTCCACCCGGTCCAGCATGAAGTCGCGGAATTGCGTGATCGAGCGCATCAGGGGCACGTAGGCGTCGGCCACTTCGCGCGTCGTCAACCCGGCGCCCGCCGGACCGCGCGAGGCGAGTTCGCGCAGCCGCTCGATATAGGCGATGCCATCGCCCATGTACAGGTGCTTCATGTCCATGTAGGCAATGGTGCCGCGCAATTCCGGAATGCTGGAAATGCGCGCGTCGATCAGGGTCTGCAACTCCTCGATGCGGCCGAGCACGCGTTCGATCTTCAGCTGGTCCGCATCGTTCAATGCCCGGCGCCGGCTCAGCGCGGGAGTGAATGTCGAACCGAGCAGGCCGGCCTGTTCGCGCAGCTCGCCGGCCAGGATGGCCAGCGCCATCATGTCCGAGGCGTCGGATTGGTTGCGCATCACGATGCCGATGCTTTCGACCATGCCGGTGCGCAATTCAGGCACCACATCCACCATGCCGTCGACCACGGACCACACGTTCTGGCCAGACCTGGCGCCTCGCGGCGCGTCGATGGCGAGGTCGGCGTTCGCGCGCGCGATCGCCAGGGCCTGGCGGATGCGCTGAATGTTGGAGAATTCCTTGGCGCCGTGCGGGCTCAGCGGCGCGCGGTACAGGGCCAGCAACTCGGCCAGCTTGGCATCGCTGCGTTCGCGGGCATCCCGCAGCGAGGCGAGGAGGGCGGGCGGCACCGGCAGGTTCTCGCCCAGCGCGGCGTTCATCGGGCCGCGCTCGGCCGAGACCAGCTCCATGGTCTGCAACGTGCAACGCACGGCGGTGAAGGCGGTGGAGGCGGCGGCGGTCGAGGCGTAGGCGCGCCAGTTCTGCTGGACCACGATGCCGGTGAGCACGGATACCGGCAAGACCACGCCCGTGGCCAGTATCAGGAAATACCGCTCCAAGGATTTGAGGGCGTAGGCACTGCGCAACATACGGAAAAACCGGCCCTAAAACAATGTCTGTGCCGCGCAGAATACTTGAATTGCTGCAGCAGGAGCGCCAAGCGCGCGCAAGCCGTCGCAATTTTGAAACGCTATATCAGAATAAATCTTTAAGTTTCAACAGAACTCGGATTTTCATCAGATTGTTGCGCCTTCGCGCATCGATGCGCGCCCATGCGGCGCTCAGGCCTGGCCTTGCAGCACGACCCGGTTGCGGCCGCCTTGCTTGGCGGCGTAGAGGGCTGCGTCGGCCTCGGCGAAGGCCTGCGCCGGCTCCGCGCCGAAATCCTGCCAACAGGCCACGCCAGCCGACACGGTGATGCCGCCGATGCCGGGCATTGGACAGGCTTCGACCCGCTTGCGCAGCCGCTCGGCCACCAGGCCGGCTTCCTTCAGGCCCGCGCCGGGCAGCAGCATCAGGAATTCCTCGCCGCCGTTGCGGCACAGCACGTCGGCGGGGCGCGAGCATTCGCGCATGATCTGCGCCATGTGCCGGATCACCTCGTCGCCGGTCGAATGGCCATGCGTATCGTTGACGTTCTTGAAGTGGTCGATGTCCAGCGCGATCACGCCATAGCGGATGGCCGAGGCGCGCATTTGCTCGACGGCGTCCTGCATGCCGCGCCGGTTGCGCAGGCCGGTGAGGGGATCGGTGATGCTGGCCAGGTTGAGCTTGCCGATCTTCTCCTGCAGGCTGGTGAAGCTCCAAATGACGGCATGCTTCAGGCGCTCGGCCTCGAAGTACCAGGCTTTCACCGACCGGACGCGTTGCATGGCGACGGCCACATCATGATGTTCCACATTGGTCGCCAGCTGCGCGAGCGGCAGCGAGATCATGCGAGCGCACCACCAGATCGCCAGCAGGAAAGCGATCGCCAGGGGCGCGGCATAGCCGAGCAGGGCCCAGATCAGCTCCTGGATCGGTTCCAGCGTGACGGCGGTGGGGCGCTGGGCGATGATGCCCCAGCCGCTGCTCGTCACCACCGCGTAGCCCGCCAGCATGTCGACGTCCTTGGTGTTCAGCAGGCGGCGTGCGCCTGACTCGCCTTGCTTGACGGCGGCGACCACGGGATTGTGCGAGACATCCTCGCCCAAGCGGCTGGGATCGACGTGGTAGATCAGCTTGCCGTCCCGGTCCACCACGTACAGATAGGAGCCATCCTGGTAATGGTGGCGGCCCAGCAGTTCCTGCAGGGCGCTCTCGTTGCGCAGGTGGATCGAACCCGCGATATAGCCACGATAGCGGCCATCGCGGGAGTAGATCGGGTGCGACAGCGTGATCAGCAGATTGCCGGCGATCGACACATAGGGCGGGCTGATCAGCGCCTGGCGCGCCTGGAGCGCGGCCCGGCTGCCCGGGCTGTCGACGCGCGCGCCGAGAAAGCCGCGAAAGTTTCGCGAGGCCGCCAGGATGACGCCGTCCGCGCCGACGATGCCCACGGAATTGAAGCTGTCGCTCTGTTCCTGCACCCGGCTCGCCTCGGCCTCGAGCGCGGTGGGCGAGTCCAAGGCGTCGGCCACGTGCTGGGCGCTGTAGCGCAGTTGCTGCTGCGCGCCCTTCAGGAAGTTGGCCGCGCTCTCGGCCAGCTTGGCGGCATAGACGCGGTTGGACTCAAGCGTGTTGGCGATGAGCTGGTCGCGTTGCACGCAGTAGCTCGCGTACAGGGCGTTGGCGGTTGCGGCAATGGCGCTGAAGACGGTAAGGGCGAGCACCAGCCCGCGCAGATGGATACGCATCGAGAACGTGGCGGACATGGCTTGGTGCGGGCGCGGCGGCCACGTGACGGGTCAGCTTGTAGAGAGAGGGGGGATTACGAGCGAGATTGTAATCAGGAGCGGGCCGGCGCCCTCCAGGTCGTTGCGCTATCGGGCGGCGCCGGCATCGCCGGCGTCCCGCGGGGCGGCCGGCTGCTCCGTTGCCGCCAGATCGAACAGGCGGGCGGCCTTCAGGGTCGCCGCCGCGCCGGCGCGGTAGTAGCCCATGGCCGTGGCCACGCTGGCGTGGCCCGTCATGGCCATGGCATCGCCCAATGGCACTTGCTGGCGACCGGCCTCGGTGATGAAGCCCGAGCGCAGGCTGTGCGCGGAATAGCTTTCGTCCAGGCCCGCCAGCTCGCAGCGCTGGCGCACGATATCGCGCACGGCGGCGGCGGCCAGTGGCTCGCCCAGCACATCGCCGCGCCGGATCCGGCGGAACAGCGGGCCTTGCGCGATGCCGCTGGCATCCAGCCAGGCCTGCAGGGCCCGCGCCGCCGCTCCCACGATCGGCTTGGCGTCCTCGGCCCGGGCGGCGCCCGCCTGGTTGGTCTTGGAGTGGCGCAGCAGATAAAGAAAACCGTCCTCGCCGCGCGGCGTGTTCTCGACGGTGGCGCGCACGACTTCGGAGCGGCGCCGACCGCCGCTGGCCCAGGCGAACAGCAGTAGCGCCCGGTCGCGCAGTCCGCGCAGCGAATCGTCGCAGGTATCCAACAGCGCCTGCAGCGGCTCGCGCGTCAGGGCCGGCTTGCGCGCGGGCGCCGCGCCGCGCCGGGCATGCGCGCGGCGGGTGCGGGCGAGCAGATCGCGCAGCCCCTGCGCGCGGCACGGGTTCGGCAGCCCCAGCGTGTCATGCGCCTTGGACAGGACCGATACGCGTTGCAGCACCGTGTTCAGGCCCGGCGGCCCCAGGCGTCCCTTGACCTTCAGGCGGACGAGTTCCTGGTCCAGCGCGGCCGGCATTTCGCTGGTCAGACCTTGTTCGGTCTGGCGGCGGGCGTGGTCCACGACGAATTGCACGACAGCGGTCTCGGGCAAGGGCAGGGCGAAGCGCCGGCCGTAGCGCAGTTCGAACCAGGCCGCCCAGTAACGCATCGCGGCGCGGTAGCTGGCCGCCGTATTGGCCGAACTGCCTTCCCGCATCAGGGCGCGCGCGGCCTCGTCCGCGCTGCGGTCCAGAACGGCGGGGTCGAGCAGGGGCAGGGCGGGCAAGGGCTTCAGTTGCATGGAACGAGGTGATTTCGTGTGTGCAAGGCGATTTCCGGCCGGGAATCGGCCCAAAATCTTGCTTATGTGTTATTTAATATGTATTGTGTTTGATATCTAACATAACTACCAGATTACTCACGATAAGCTTCCATTATCGTGAGTAATTCCAGCCCTGCGCAAGGCAAAAACACCGAACGAGATCACTATGGCCACCGGAATCACGGAATCAGACGTCTGGACGGCGGCGGACGCGCTGCTGCTGGAAGGCGCGCGCCCCACCATCGAAAGAGTGCGGCAGAAGATCGGCCGGGGCTCGCCCAACACCGTCAGCCCCTATCTGGAGACCTGGTTCAAGGCGCTGGGCGCACGCATCCGCGATCCTCGCGCCTTCGCCAGCCAGGAAGCCGTGCCCGATCCGGTCGCGCAGGCGGCGGCGCGTCTATGGGACGCCGCGCTGGAGCTGGCGCGCGCGGAACAGACCGCCGCCCAGCGCGACGCGCAAGCCGAACTGGCGGCGCAGCGGCAGGCCAATGCCGACGAAGCCGAACGCCTGCGCCAGCATGCCCTGGCGCTGGCGGCGCGGGAAGACGACATGCGGCTGAGCCTGGCCGTGGCCGGCACACAGCTCGAAGCGGCCGAGTCGCGCCTGCGCGCGGCCGAGGCGCAGTTGCGCCAGCGTGATGCCCAGTGGGACGCCGCGCAGGCCCAGCTGGCCGAGTCCCGTGCGGCGGAACAGGCGCTGCAGGCGCAGGCGGAACAAGCCCGCGACGCGCATGCGCAGGCCCAATCCGCGCTCGAATCCCGCCACGCCGCGCATGAACGCCGCTGGCTCAACGAACTGGACGCGGAACGCAGCGCCGCCAAGCGCCTGCAGTCCAAGCTGGACGAGGCCGTCGCCGAAGGCCAACGCAAGGCGGCCGCGCTGGAGACCGAACTGGCGCGCGCCGGCGAACGCCTGCGGAAGGCGGAACGCGAGGCCCAGGCCCGGTTTGCCGAGCAGGCGGCACGGTTGACTCGGTTGGAGGCGGAGCTGGTCTCGGCGCGCTCGGCGGCGGAGCAGGCGGCCGGGAACGCGAAGGAGCGGGAAGCCAGCCTGGAACAGCTGCGCAGCGCAGCCGAGACTCAGGCAACGGCGCTGCAGGCACGGATTCGAGCGCAGGACGAGCAGCTGGCTGCTTTGACCCGCCATCTGATGATGCTGACCACACCGGCGCCGGCCGCTTCAGACGCGACGACGGGGCAGGGGAGCGACTGAGTCAGGGGGGCGGACAAGTACCAGAGCTGGAACGCTCAAGGCCGCTCAAGAATGCGTGGCCCCGGCCCTTCGGCGGCCAGCGCGTCGTTCGGATTGCGCAGCGGACAGTCCTGCAGCGACAAGCAGCCGCAGCCGATGCAGTTGTCCAGTTCATCGCGCAGGCGGGTCAGCCGCTTGATGCGTTCATCCAGCGTCTGGCGCCAACGCGCCGACAGGCTTTTCCACTGCGCCGCCGTCAGTTTGCTGTCTGGCGGCAGCTCGCCCAGCGCGGCGCGGATCTCGTCCAGGGGTATGCCAGTGCGCTGCGCGACCTTGATGATGGCGATGTAGCGCAGCACGATGCCGGAAAAGCGCCGTTGGTTGCCTTCGCTGCGGGTCGCCTTGATCAGGCCCTTGGACTCGTAGAAGTGGATCGTCGACACGGCCACGCCGCTGCGCCTGGCCACTTCGCCGACGGACAACGAGCGCGTGTAGTCGATCGCCACGACCTTTGCCATATGAATTGACCTGAAGTTAAGCTGAGGTCTTATAGCCCGTCGGACGGGCTTTGGCAAACCTCCCCCCGGCAGCCATCCGGCGACGGGAAAAGGCGTAACATCCGGCACTTGCAGCCGCGCAAGCCGCAAGCGCCCCTGGCCGCCGCGCCAGCCCTTGCCGCGATCCGCGCGCCCGTCTTTCAGCAGTCAGTCTTAAACCATGATGCCTTCGCCCGCCGACCTCCGGCCCACCTGCGCCTCGTTCACCGTGCACGGCTTCGCGCCGGCCGCCACGCGCCTGAGCGCCCATTCCATTGATTTCCCAACGGCGAGGCCGCAGCGATGAGCGCCGACCACAAGATGGCGGATGGCACTGAACGCCTGGCCAAGCGCGTCGCGGTCCAGCAATCGTGCTCGCGCGCCGACGCCGAACGCTATATCGAAGGCGGCTGGATCGCGGTGGACGGGCAGGTGGTCGAGGAGCCCGGTTTCCGGGTCGGCGCGAGCCAGACCGTCAGCCTGTTGCCCGGCGCGCGCCTGGAGACGCTGCGGCCGGTGACCATCCTGGTCCACAAACCCGTGGGCGTGTATGCCAACGACGAACCGGGCTCGGCCCGCGACCTGATCGTGCCCGCCAACCGCATGGAGGGCGACCGCTCGCCGCAGCGCTACCTCAAGCGCCTGCTGGCCGGATTGCGATTGGTGACGCCGCTGGAGCGCGCCGCCAGTGGCCTGGTGGTCTACACGCAGGAATATCCGGTGGCGCGCAAGCTGCAGGAAGAAGCCCGCCTGGTCGAACAGGAATACATTGCCGAGGTCAGCGGCAGCCTGGACGCGGAAGGACTCGCCTGGCTGCGCCGGGGCCTGCCTTACGACGGCCGGCCGGCCTCGCCGATGCAGGTCAGCTGGCAGAACGAAACCCGGCTGCGTTTCGCGCTCAAGACGCCCGCGCCGGGCTTCATCGAGTACGCCTGCGACGCCGCCGGGCTGGAACTGCGGGCCTTGCGCCGCATCCGCATCGGCCGCCTGCCGCTCGCCGGGCTGCCCGCCGGCCAATGGCGCGCGCGCCTGGACTACGAGCGCTTCTGAGGCCGACGCGATCCGCCGAGCAGCCGACATACTCAAGGAGCACGCCCGACCGATGCCGCACGATTCCATCCCGCCAGCGCGCCGAGGTTTTCTCAAACAGGCCGGCATGCTCGGACTGGCCGCGCTGACCCTGGGCGGCTGCGCGACCCGGCGCACCGTCGCGCCGCGCTCGTCCGGCGGCGCGCAAGCGGCCATGCCCGCGCAGGGCGCGCCCGTGCCGCCGCTGCGGCCCGGCGGCCGCGTGGCCATCGTCGCGCCCGCGTCGGCCGCGCCGAACGCCGCGGACGATGCCGCCGACTGGCTGCTGTCGCGCGGCTATCAACCGCGCATCATGCCGGCCGCCCGCAGCCGCCTGGACACGCCTTTCGACTATCTGGCCGGCACGGACGCGGAGCGCGCGGCCGACCTGCACGCGGCCTTCACTTCCGCCGATATCGATGCCGTCTGGTGCCTGCAGGGCGGTTTCGGCTCCTGGCGCCTGCTGGACCTGCTGGACTACGAACTGCTGCGCCGCCACGCCAAGCCCTTCATTGGCTACAGCGACATCACGGCGCTGCATCTGGCCATCCAGCGCCATGCGGGCTTCGTGACCTTCCATGGCCCGATGCTGGCGCAGGATCTGCTGAACGGGCGCGAGGAACCCACCGAGTCCGCCCTCTACGCCATGGTCGGCGGCCGGATGGGGCAGGGCGCCTGGATCGGCGCGCCGGACTATGCCTTGCCGACGACGCTGATGCCCGGCACAGCCACCGGCCGGCTGGCGGGCGGCAACCTGGCGCTGATCTGCGCCATGCAGGGCTCGCGCCACGAGATCGACACGCGCGACGCCATCCTGTTCATCGAGGACGTCAACGAAGCCGTGCCGCGCGTCGACCGCATGCTGTCGCAGCTGGCGGCGGCGGGCAAGTTCGAATCGATCAAGGGCGTGCTGGCGGGCAGTTTCACACGCTCAGGCGCGCGCGACGATGCGCAGTTCCAGTACGCGTTCCATCCCCTGCTGCGCGAGCGCTTCGGCCCGCTGGGCATTCCCGTGCTGGCCGGCTGGCCCAGTGGCCACGGCGATCCGAACCTGACGCTGCCGCTGGGCGCGCGGGTCACGTTGGACGCGACGCGGCAGGGCCTGCGGCTGGAGCAGGCGGTCACGCGTTGAGCCACGGGCGCCTTTGCCCATGCACGATCATTTCATTGATATTTGAACCGTAAGGGTGTCATGAAGAAGGCGGTGATTGCGGGGGGTGTCCTGGCGCTGGGCGCGGCATGGACGGGCGCGGCCTGGTACTCGGGGAAGATGGCCGAAGCCTTTCTCCGGGAATCGCTGGAACAGGACAATGCGCAAGCGAAGGCGCTCGGCGAAAGCACGGGCTACTCGATCGTCACCGAGTTGATTTCATTCGAACGCGGCGTGTTTACATCCACGGCCCGCTCTCGCCTGACGCTTTCGATACCCGGCGCTGAAACCCGGGAGATCGACATCGTGGAACATGCCGACCACGGCCCCTTTCCGTTCCGAAGGCTGGCCGCCGGCGACTTCAGGCCGGCCATGGTGGCGACCCGGCTCGAGCTTCAAGCAACGTCGCATGTCAACGCATGGTTCGCCGCGACCCAGGGCGTAACGCCTTTGACGGGCACGTCCCGCGTCAGCTATGGAAAGCAGCTCGAAGGCACGTATGAACTGGCCCCGATGGCGTTTGTCAGGGATGGAGCCAAGCTGTCGTTCTCTGGAATGAACCTGCTCTGGAGGTTGGACCGCGAGGCCGGAGCCAGCGAGTTCTCGGGTCGGCTTGACAGTTTGACGCTGGACCATGCGCCGACAACGACTGGCTTGACCGGCATGGCGTTGCAGGGAGGCGCCTTCGCCTTTCGCGGCAGGCCCGGCAAGAACGATGTCCCCCTGTCCGACCGGAAGCTGTCGTTCCAGACGCTGACGATACGGCACGCCTCCTTGCCGCCGATCATCGTCCAGCCAACCTCGTTGGCGCTCGATCTCATCGAGGCCGACTCTGGCCTGGCGCTCAAGACCGCGTTGGACGTCGGCATGATCAACGGCTGGGAAAAGGACGTCGCCACGGCAAGGCTCGCCCTGGACCTGAAGCATCTGGATTCCGACGCGCTGTCCGCGCTCGATTTCATCAATTTCCTGGTAATCATTCGCACATGGCAAGGTGTCGTGCAGGGGAACATTCCGCCATTCTCGTCAGATGATCTCGAGGAACTGATCACCAGCATCGATCAGATCCTGATGGGCAGCGCCCAGGTCTCCCTGGCGCCGTTGCAGCTGGGTGCTGTAGCCGGGGCCTTGAACGTCAACCTGGATATGGAGCTGCGCAAGCAGGCGGCGGCCTCCCGTGGTTCCGCGGGCTTGGCGCGGATACGCAAGCTGAACGCCGAAATCGAGCTGTCCCAGGCCGGCACGGTGGATCTGCTGGTCTTCTGGGCAAGACTCATGGGCGTGCCTGCCGAGCAGGCGCTTGCACGGGTGCGGCCCGTGGTCGCGGAGGCTGCCGGGAAATGGGCTGCCATGGGCCTGCTGAAGATCGAGAACGATACGGTCCGATCGACCTTGTCCATCACGATGGACGAAGTCGACGTCAACGGGACAAGGATGCCGCTTGACCAGTTCCTGCGATGGTTCACGGCTGGCAATGGAGCCGCCAGGAACTAGGCGCTTGCGCCGTCGGCTGAATAAGACCAGGCGCTTGGCTGACACATACGGGAACCGGACACGGCCGGACTCAGTCCGCCGGTCCCGCGACATCCGGCCACCACGCCGGCCGCCCATCCTCGAAGGAATGGCCGTCGGGCCGCAATGCGGGATCCCGGTGCTCGTCGAAAGCACCGATCAACAAGGCCACCGTCGGCGCATCGTCGATCGCGCCCAGCGAACTGCCGCAATGCGGGCAGAAGGCGCGGCTGGAATAGTCCGATGAACGATAGACGGCCGGCGCGCCGCCCGGGCCGGTCCAGCGCAGCATCGAGCTGGGATACTCCACCCAGCCGACGCTGGGCGCGCCGGTGTGGCGGCGGCAGGACTCGCAGGAACAGGCATGGGGATTGCCCGGCTGCCCAACGGCCTCGAAGCGGATCGCGCCGCACAGGCAGCCGCCATGGCGGATATCCGAATGACCATCCATGTCCCGCCCCCCTTACAGGCTATAGCGGTAGTCGCAGCTCATGTTCGCCTTCAACGGCAAGTCGCCCTCGGCGCGCGCGCCGGGACGCGGCCCCAGCAGCTTGGCCTGGAACTTGCCCGCCATGTCGCCGTTGGGCTGCATCTTGACCGTGATGGACGCGGGCAGCGCATACAGCGTCAGCGCCACGGGCTCACTGGGAATCACCAGCGTGAACACGCCCACCGGGAAATTCTCGACGACATGGCCGGACGTCTTGTTGGAATTGAACGTCAGCCGGGTCTTCATGTAGTCCAGCGTCAGCGCCATTTCCTCGGACGAAGGCGATGGGATCTGGCCTTTGATCGTGACCTTGCCGCTCTCGGAAACACAGGACAGCTCGGCGGGCGCCGAGCCGGCCAGCGCGGACGAGGACAGGACCAGCAGGCACAGGGCGGACATCGCGGCGGAACGGCGCATCATCGGAAGGTTCTCCAGGCGAGGGCAGGGCGCGACTGGCGGTGGGCCGGACATGGCGACACCGCGCCGCGCTGGATGGATTATCCACGACTTGGCGCGGGACGCGCCGGGGATTTCCCCCTCAGCGGGCCGCTCGCAGGCGTTCCAGTTCGGCGGACAACGCCTGCACCAGCGCCTGCGCCCGCGCCAGCGGATCTTCCGCGTCGCCGGACGCGGCGGCGGACTGTCCGGACTCCGGCACGACCGGCTCGTCGCGCAGGCGCGGCTGCACGCTTTCGTGGGTGTCGTTGACGTCCACGTCGAACACCAGCTGGTCGCCGCGATGCCAGGTGGTGAACCATTCCATGGGGCGGCCGTGCTGGTCCAGGCCCTGGCCTTCCAGCATCAGCAACGGGCTGCCAGGCTTGGCGTCGAGCAAACCGGCCTGGACCCGGTCGGCCGCCACGGCGCGGATGCGGTTGCGGCCGCTGTGCGGCTGCAGGCCGTAGCGCTGTTGCAGCACGGCGTGCAGCGACGCATTTTCCAGCTGCGCCGCGCTCAGCCCGGGCAGCCGGGCGGCGGGCAGCCAGGTGCGCACATAGGCCAGCGGCGTGCCGCCGACATGGCGCAGGCGTTCCAGGCGCAGCAGTTGGCCGGCGCCGAAGAACGCGGCGACCTCGGCGGGCGCGTCGGCCGGCTCCAGGCCCAGCACGCGGGTCTCCAGCGCCACGCCGCTCTGCGCCAGCTGCTGATGAAAGCCGGTGGAACGCTGCACCAGCCGGCGATGCTGCTGCGGCACCGCGACCACGGCCGGGCGTCCCGTCTCGCGCCGGATCAGGCCCTCGGCCGCCAGCGAGGCCAGCGCCTGCCGCACCACGCTGCGGGCCACGCCGTAGCGTTCGCACAGCGCCGCCTCGCTGGGCAGGGCGGTGCCGGCCGGCGCGCGGCCATCGAGGATCGCGCCGCGCAGCTGCGCGGCCATCTGGGCGTGCAGCGGCACGTCGCCTGAGCGGTCTAGTACGGGGCCGGCATCGGCCTGGGCGGGCGCCATGGAAATCAACCTCCTGTTTGTGCCCGCGCAGTTTCCCATACATGCGACCAGCCGGGGGCCAGGTTGGCGGCGCGCTCGGCGGCCAGCACCAGGCTGTCCTCGCGCGCGATGCCCTTGCCGGCGATGTCGAAGGCGGTGCCGTGGTCCACCGACACCCGCACCACCGGCAGGCCGACCGTGATGTTCACGCCGTCGTCGCCATAGACCGACTTGAAGGGCGCGTGGCCCTGGTCGTGATAGCAGGCGATCACGAATTCCCACTTGCCGCGCACGGCCTGCGGGAACAGCGCGTCGGCCGGAATCGGGCCGGCCGCCAGGATGCCGGCGGCATTGGCCTCGGCCACCGCCGGCGCCAGGATGTCGGCATCCTCGCTGCCGAAAATGCCGTTCTCGCCCGCGTGCGGGTTCAGGCCGGCCACGGCCACCGGCTTGTCGCCACGGCCCAGCGCCTTGGCGAAGGCGCCGGCAAGGCGCAGCACGGCGCGCATGCGCGCCGGATTCACGTCCTCGATGGCCTGGCGCAGCGATACGTGGGTGGTCGCATGGAATACGTACAGGTCGCCGGCGGACAGCACCAGCGAGAAGGTCTTGACGCCGAACTCATGCGCCAGCAGTTCGGTGTGGCCGGGCCACTTGTGGCCGGCGGCGTGCATCGCGGCCTTGTTCAGCGGCGCGGTGACGATGGCGTCGACCTCGCCGGCGCGCGCCAGCGCGCACGCGGTGGTGACGAAGCGCACCGAGCCATCGCCGGCCTCGGCGCTGATCTCGCCCAGCTTGACGTGCGCCAGCGACGGGCCGGCCTGCACCACCTCGATGGTGCCGGGCGCGTTGGTCGCGTCGGCCGGACGCGCCACCGTGCGCACGATGGACGGATCGCCGCCCAGGCCGCGCACCGCATTGGCCATCACGGCCGCGTCGCCGACCACCACCAGCCGCGCCTTGGCGCGCAGGGCCTCGTGGCCCATCAGCATCTTGGCGGTGATCTCCGGGCCGATGCCGGCGACGTCGCCCAGCGTGACGGCCAGCAGCGGCAGGTTGCGGGAATTGCTCTGAGTCATTGCTTGAATCTCCGTTCGCGGATCGCGCGCACGGCGCGAACCAATACATCTTCCGTGCCAAAGCCGCCGGCCTTGGTCACGATGGGCAGGCCGGCGGCCTGGCCCCCGGTCAGCGTGCCCAGGGGCACGCCGCCCATCACTTCATCGGCCAGCGCGATGCCGCCCGCGTCCAGCGCGCGCAGCACCTCGCGGGCGCCATCGCCGCCGGTGGCCACCACGCCGGCCGCGCCGCGATGCCGGATCCAGGCGGCCGCCAGGCCGCCCAGCCGTCGCGCCACCATGTCGGCGTCGAGTCCGTCGGCATGGCCTTCGGGCGCAAGCAGCAGCGCCACGCCGCCCTTGTCGGCGGGCGCGTCGAGCAGGGCGGCGCTCCAGGCGCGCCACCCGTCGGCGTCGGCCAACTGCGCGGGCGCCGGCATCCAGCAGCGCGCGCCGGCGGCGATCAGCGCCGCCGCCTGGGCGCGCGCGGCGCTATGTTGGGAGGTCACGACCACCAGCACCGTGCCAGCCTGTTCCGCGCCAGCCCAGACACGGGCCAGCGGCGCGGCCAGGCCGCCCGCGCCGACCGGCAGCGCGCGCTCGCCCAACAGGCCGATGGCCTGCGCCAGCCGCTCCAGCTCGGCCTCGTCGGCTGCGTCGACCACGACGATCCGGCCGGCGCGCTCGATGCGGGCCGCCAGCTCATCGGCCGAGGCCAGGCCGTCCTGGCCGACATGGGCGCATCGGAGCAGGCTGGGGATATGGCTTTCGGTGACCGGCGTGACCGGGTCGGTCGCGGCCGAGGTCTCGGTGACCGGCTTGCCGTTCACCAGCAGCACGCCGCCGGACACGGTCCGGCCGGTGGCGGGAAAAGCAGGGCAGATGACCGCGATCGCGTCCGGCGCCCAGGCGGCGCAGGCCGCTTCGATTTCGGCCAGGAACGGGCCCCGCAGCGTGGAATCGACCTTCTTGTACAGGCGCTTGACGCCGGCCTGTCGCAAGCGCTTGACGTTGGCGCGCACGATCCCGGCGGCCTGATCGGCGGGCAGGGCGCGACTGTGCGTCGTGACCGCCAGCACCTCGGCCTGCCCGTCGCCGGCCAGCGCCTCGTCGGCGCCGCCGATGGACAGGTGCGTGCTCCAGCCGGCGCGCACGAATTGCACCGCGGTGTCGCCAGAACCGGTCAGGTCGTCCGACACGATGGCGATCACGGGATTCACAGCGCTTCTCCGCGCGCCGCGCTCAGCGGCGCGGCCGGGGCCACGCCTTCCTCGCCGTCTACGGCAACCGGCTTCAGTTCACCGGCGCGCTTCAGGAAGTATGACGCCAGCACCGGCGCCAGGATAGAGCTGATCAGCACGCAGGCCGCGACCTGAGCGGTGGCGGTGCCCACGTACTGCTGGAACGAGGGATCGGCCGCGGCCACCACGGCCGGGGTGGCGATGGCGTTGCCGGCGGTGGTGCCGGCCGCGAAGCCCAGGCCGCTCTTGCCGCCGCGGCGCAGGATGTAGCGGTAGCCCAGGTAGACCAGGCCGCCCGTGATGGGGCTGATGATCAGGCCCAGGATCAGGCCGCTGACGCCGCCGCTGACGACCGCGCCCAGGTTGATGCCGGTGCCCAGCGCGAAGGCGAAGAAGGGGATGACGATGTTCGGCACGGGCTTGAGCACGTCGCGCCACTTGGCATCCAGATTGCCGACCACCACGCCCAGCAGGAATGGCACCAGCGCCGCCACCAGCGCGACCAGCGGAATGTCGGCCAGGCCCGAGGCGCCCAGGAACAGCAGGCTGAAGAAGGGACCGTCATTGACCGCGCTGGCGACGTAGGCGCCGCGATCGCGCGCGTCGCCATACTGGCCGGTGTAGGCCAGCCACAGGCCGCCGTTGCTGTTGTCGAAAGCCGCCAGCATGGCCAGGATGGACACGCCCAGCACGCCGTTCAGGCCCACGTAGCTGCCCAGGATGATGATCAGCGTGGCCGGGACCAGCGTCTTCATCAGCAGGATGGTGCCGGCGGTGGCGAGGATCGGGCCGCCGGTGCGGGTGTTGACCTGGGTGCCCGTTGCGAAGATCAGCAGGGCGATCAGGGGCAGGGCGCTGTTCTTGAACAGCGCGGTGGTGAAGCCGCCGATCGTCAGCGCGTCCGGCGCGAATGTGCCGATGATGGATCCCAGCACCAGCGGCACCAGCATCAGGCCGCCTGGGATTTTCTGCATCGTGCCAAAGAATGGGGAACGGGTGGATTCGGTTGCCAAGGTAGGAGTCTCCATGAGGAATTTTCGATCAGGCAGACGTTCATGCGCGCGTCTGTCGGCGGGAAAGACGCGCTAGTGTACATCTTGTACGTACTGCCTGTACGTACAGAATCGGGCGCTTCATGGCGCCCGGAAATGCGGCAGATCTGCCGCGCTCAGCCCTCGTCAAACTCCCGAATCCAAGGGGGAAAATCATCATGGCCCAGTACAAAACATCATTCTTGGATATATGTGATAAGCCATGCCGACCGTAGCATGGAGACCTGTTCCCACCCGCGCCGGCCACCGCGCCAGCGCCCGCACCAGGATCCACGCAATTGGACGACATGCAACTCCGCCACGCGGACACCGAAGACGAACTGCGCGCCTGCTTCCCCCTCATGCGCCAGCTGCGGCCGCATCTGGCCGACCCGGCCGATTTCACCGCGCGCGTGCGCCGCATGGCGGCCCAGCGCTATCGCCTGCTCGGCGCCTGGCGCGGCGACGAGCCGCTGGCGCTGGCCGGCTACCGGCTGGACGAGAACCTCATCTACGGCAGCTTCCTGTATGTGGACGACCTGGTGACCCACGAGTCCAGCCGTGGCCGCAACCTGGGCGCCCGGCTGCTCGACGCGCTGACGGAATCGGCGCGACGCGCCGGCTGCGCCAAACTGGTGCTGGATACCGGCCTGTCGAACGCGCTGGCCCAGCGCTTCTATTTCCGCCAGGGCCTGCTGACCAGCGCCATGCGCTTCTCCAAGCCCCTGGAACAGGAGACGCCGCGATGAACCGCATCCTGCATCTGGATTGCAGCCCGAGGCTCGAGGGATCGGAAAGCGCACGCCTGTCCCGCGCCATCGTCGACCGGCTCGTGCGCAAGCATCCTGGCGCGCGGGTCATCGGCCGGCCCCTGCGGCAGGGCACGATCGCCCATGTGGATGGCGACTATGCCCGCGCGCTGGGCACCCCAGGGGCGGCCGCCGACCTGGCGCGCGGCTCGCTGGCCGATTCCGAGATCTTGATACGCGAGCTGGAATCCGCCGACTGCCTGGTCATCGGCACGCCCATGCACAACTACACTGTGCCCTCGGCGCTCAAGGCCTGGATCGACCATGTGGTGCGCGCGAACCGGACCTTCACGCACATCCCCACCGGCAAGCTGGGCGTGCTGGCGGACCGCCCGGTATATGTCGCGGTGTCGTCCGGCGGATCCTTCGCGTCCGAGCCCGCGCGCCAGCCCGACTTCCTCACGCCGTACCTGACCGCCATCCTGAACACCATCGGTCTGCGCACGATCCATTTCTTTTCGGTCCAGCGCGCGGCGGCGGGCGGCGACACGCTGGCGCACGCCAGGAGCCGGGCCCAGGCCGAGCTGGAGCGCCATTTCGCCGCTGTCCACGCTTGAGGCCGGGTCAGTTGCACATTTGCGGCAGAGGCATATAGTCTGATGCCGGCCCGCGCGCCGCCTGTCGCGCGGGCCGGCATCATTCCTCCCTTTGCCGCCAGCCGAAATGACCATCCCTCTGCTCATTCTTTGTCCCATTGCCGACCACCAGCTCGGCATCCTGTCGCAGCGATTCGACGTCACCTACGCCATCACCGACGTGGCGCGCGAGCAGGCGATCCGGGAGCGGGGCCAGGCGTTCCGCGCGGTGCTGACCATCGGCACCATCGGCCTGAGCGGCGAGGAGATCGCGGCCATGCCCAGGCTGGAGCTGGTGTCCTGCATGGGCGCCGGCTACGAGACCGTGGACGCGGCCGCCGCCAGGGCGCGCGGCATCGTCATGACCAACGGGCGTGGCGCCAATGACGACTGCGTCGCTGACCACGCCATGGGCATGCTGATTGCCGTCGTGCGCAATTTCCGCAAGCTGGACCAGCAGTGCCGCGCCGGCGTCTGGCGCACGCAGATCCCGGTGCCGCCCGGCATCTCCGGCAAGCGCCTGGGCATCCTGGGCATGGGCGCCATCGGCGAGAAGATCGCCACGCGCGCGCAGGGTTTCGGCCTGCGCATCGGCTATCACAACCGCAATCCCAAGCCCGGCTCGGCGCACCCGTATTTCGACAGCCTGACCGCCATGGCCGAATGGTGCGACGTGCTGCTGTGCGTGGCGCCCGGCGGCGCCTCGACCCGCCACCTGGTCAATGCCGAATTGCTGCGGGCGCTGGGGCCACGGGGATACCTGCTGAACCTGGGACGCGGCAGCATCGTCGACACGGCGGCGCTGGCGGCCGCGCTGCGCGACGGCGTCATCGCCGGCGCGGGCCTGGACGTCTATGAAAGCGAACCCGAGCCACCCGCCGAGCTGCTGGCGCTGGACAACCTGCTGCTGACGCCGCACGTGGGCGGCTGGTCGCCGGAGAGCGTGGAAGCGCAATTCACGATCTACCTGCAAAACCTGGAGGGGCATTTTTCCGGGCGCGGCGTGGTCACGCCGGTCTAACGCCGGTCTAACGCCGGTCTAACGCGGCACGAGGCGGCAGCGCCGTGCCGGCTGCGCGCGGACGCGCGCCGGACCGATGGTGTGCTCAGCGCTTGCGCGCGACCATGTACGGCCGCCGGTCGCTGCCGCCGTCGGCGTGGAGTTCCGTCGCCAGGATCTCGAACCCGGCGGCGGCCACTTGCCGCTCCAGCGCCGAGGCGCTGAACGCGCCGGTATAGGGCGCCTTGCCGATGGCGCGCATGGCCGGCAGCAAGGCCAGCCGGATCAACGGATTCATGTCGCCCAGGCACCCCGTCTTGGAGATGAACAGGCCGCCGTCGGCCAGCAGCGCGTGGATGCGCCGCAGCGTGCCGGACAGATCGCGCACCAGGTGCAGATAGTTGAACGCCAGCACCGCGTCGTACTGGCCGGCCCGCAATGCCGGATCCTCGGCCGTCGCGGCGAGGAAGGACAGGGCGGCAACCGGGGCGGCGGCCAGCTTTTCTTGCGCGATCGCGATCATGGTCGGTGAAAAATCCGTGCCCAGGTAGCTGGCCACGCCGTCCGCCAATCGCAGCGCGGTGCTGCCGGTGCCGCAGCCCAGTTCCAGCACATGGTCGTTCTCTTCCAGCAGTTCGCGGGTGCGCCGCAGCGTGCGTTCATAGCCTCGCGGATCCGAGACGGCGGCGGCCGCGTATCGGCGCGCGCTGCGGTCCCAGAAGCGGGCATCGTTGCTCAATGTCATGGGGCGGTCGGTCCTTGGGCAGGCGGGGCGGGGCCTGGCGCAAGGCAGCATACACCGGCGGCCCTGGCGCCAGGCGCACGGATGCCCGCCGGCGCGCCGGCCCGGGCGTGGACCGGACCCGGCCCGATCGGATTCAGGCCCGGCGCTTGACCAGCACCACCAGCGACACGCCCAGGATGATGAGCGCCGAAGCGGCCACCAGGATCTGCGTCACGGCCTCGCCCAGGAACAGCGCGCCGCCGAACGCCGTCAGCACCGGCACGCTCAGTTGCACCGTGGCGGCGTGGGTCACTTTCAGCTCCTTGAGCGCCGCGTACCAGAGGATGTAGCCCAGGCCCGAGGTCACCGCGCCGGACGCCACCGCATAGATCACGCCGGTGGGGTCCAGGTCCACGTGCGATGCCTGGAACTGCAGTAAGAACAGCACCAGGGCGATCGGCGTGGCGCGGATGAAGTTGCCGGCGGTGGCCGAGGCCGGATTGCGAGAGCCCCGGCCCGCCACCGAGTAGGCGCTCCAGGCGATGCCCGAGACGATCATCAGGAAGCCATAGAACAGGGGCGGGGCGCCGACGCTGGGCAGCATCAGCATGACCAGCCCGCTGACCGCGAAGGCCACGCCGATGCTCTGCAAGAAGGACAGCCGTTCGCCAATGATCAACCCGTACAGGATCATGCTGATCTGGATCGAGGCGAACAGCAGCAGCGCGCCCGTGCCGGCGGGGATCTGGGAATAGGCATAGGCGAAGGTCATGGCATAGGCGAGCAGCGCCAGCGCGCCGAACCAACTGCCTTCCAGGTTGCGGGACTGTCGCTGCAGATACAGCACCAGCCAGAGGATCAGCGCGCCGGAGAGCAGCCGGATGGCGACGAAGCTGGTCGGATCGATCGGCGTCTGCTTGAGCGCGATGCGGCACAGCAAGGAATTGCCGGCGAAGGCCAGCAGGGACAGCAGGGTCAGCGCGAACAGGCGGGGAGTCATGGAGGATTCAGCCCAGGAAGTGTTTGACGGCGTTGATTTCGTCTTGCTTGACCAGCATGGGGAAATGCCCCGTGCCCGCCACGGTGTAACGCTCGGCGCGCGGGCCGCGTGCGGCCATGGCGCAGGCGTTCTCCTCCGTCAGCACATCGGAATTGGCGCCGCGCACCAGCAGCACGCGGGCCCGGATCCGCTCATACCAGTGCCACAGGTCCAGGTCCGCGCCGGCGTCGCGCAACAGCTGCTCCGCGATGCGGGTGTCGTAGCGCAGCGTGTAGCCGCCCGCGCCGTCCGGCTCGATCATGTGGTCGGAGACGGCGCGCCACTGCGCGTCCGACAGCGGTCCGCAGGACGCCGTCATGATCTTGAAGGTGAGCACCGCCTGCTCCAGGCTGCGAAAGCGCACCTCGCGCTGGATCGAGCGCGCCGCCTTCAGGAAGACCTCGCCGGCGGTGACGGTGCCCACGTCGTTGAGCACCAGGCCGCGCACCGCGTCGGGATGCGTCGCGGCATACATCATGCCCAGTATCCCGCCCAGCGACGTGCCGATGATGTCCACGGGCCGGTCGCGCAGGCCGGCCGAGTCCGCCAGCGCGTGCAGCACGCGCAGATAGGTCTGGTGGTTGTAGTCGGCCGGGTCCGCCAGGCGGTCACTGTCGCCCCGGCCGGGCAGGTCGGGACAGAGCACGCGCCGGTCCGCCGCCAGCGCCCGCGCCAGGAAATCGAAATCGCGGCCGTTGCGGTTCAGGGCATGCAGGCACAGCACCACGCGTTCGGCGTCGGGCCGGCCCCATTCGTGGACGGCGACGCGGCAGGTGGCGCCGCCGATCTCGCAGCCGATGCTCAGCTGGCGGGGCGCGTTCTCGGCGCGCCTATCGGGATGATTCATGGTCTTCCATCCAAGGTGGGAGCACGCCATCGATGGCGCAGGCGATGCCGGCCTGCGCCTGGCCGCGCGCCCGGAAGTCGGCGATGCAGGCGGTGGTTTCCGCCACGACCTGATCAGTCACGGCGCGATGGGCGACGGTCTGCACCAGCGCCTTGGTCGCCGGCAGCGAGGCCGGGCTGCCCTGGACGATGTCGTCCACGCAGCTGGCCACCAGGCCGTCCAGCTCGCCGCTCGGGCAGATCTGGTGCAGCAGGCCCGCCTGCAGCGCTTCCTGCGCCGACAGGGGCCTGGCCGTCAGGAACAGGTATTTCGCCAGCCTGGGTCCGAGCGCCTGCACCACATAGGGGCTCATCAGCGCCGGCAGAATTCCGACGCGGACTTCGCGCGTCCGGAAGCGGGCGTGATCATTGGCGATGGCGATGTCGCAGGCCGCCACCAGCCCCAGCCCGGCGCTCAGCGCATCGCCCTGGATCTTGGCGATGGTGGGGACCGGCGAGTCGTGGATCGCCTTGAACAGGCGAGCCAGCGTCGCCGCCGAGCGCAGATTGTCGGCCGGCGAGGCGTGCGCGCCGGCCTGCATCCAGCGCAGGTCGATGCCGGCGCAGAAGGTGTCGCCCTCGGCCGACAGGACGATGGCGCGCAGGCCGGCCTGTCCGGCCAGCTCGCGCAATGCGTTGGTCAGGGCGGCGATGACGCCCTGGTCCAGCAGATTGGCCGTTTCGGGGCGGCAGAGGCGCAGTTCGGCGCAGCGGCGCTTGGGGTCGAACTGGACGAGGACGGGCGGGCGGGGGGAGGGGTGGGACATGGCGGTCCTGGCGATCGCGGTTCAGGCCAGGGCCGCGTCGGCTTCGGACGCCGAGGCAAGCTCGTCTTCCAGCGCCTCGAGACGGGCAATGGCCCGCTCGATATCGTTGCCGTAGACCTCCAGCATCGCGTGTATCCAGCGCTCCAGGCCCATGCCGATGCAGGCCGTGTAGGCGGTCTGGCCGTCCACGCTGCTGATGTTGAAGCGCTGGCCGAAGAAATTGCGGTGGAAGTTGGACGAGGAAATCGCCAGATCGTCGCCGTACACCATTTCCTGCTTGGTCGGGAACATCTTCTGCGTGACCGCGCGGGTGGAGTTGGGATCGAAGAACGGGTCCATTGCGTTCTCCAGCCGGGTCTCGACGCCCAGGGCGCCCGCCAGGTCATGGATGCGGCCGCGCGCCAGGCCCAGCGCCCGGGTCACCGGCTCCATCTCGCCGATGAACACGATCTCGCGCATGCTGAAGGATTTCAGCCGCCGCAGCCCCAGGTAATGGCTTTCGTTGCGATAGCAGTTGGCCGCCGTGGTGATGGTCTTCAGGCGGCCAACCGGCGCGTCCCGGTGATGGCTGTACACCGGATAGCAGGCCGCCGGCGGCAGGATGTGGGTCGCGTGGGCCAGGCAATCGTGGCTGATTTCGGTCCAGGCCTCCCGACTGCTCTCGCGTCTGTCGTTCATGGCCTGCGCATCGGTCGCGGACACCAGCAGCGGCAGCTGCGGGAAGTTCTTGAAGTAGTCCAGCGCGTCCACGTCGGCCACCTTCAGCAGCGGCGGGAATTGCATGCGCTCGGCCTGCAGCGAGGCCGCGATGTTCAGGAAGCTGGCGTCCAGCAGATCCTTCAACCGGACCGCCAGCGGATCGAGCGTGGCCAGCCCTTCATGGGTGGCCCAGTGTTTGCCGGAATCACACATTCACCACCCCCGCTTTCTGGTTGAAGTTGTCGTAGATGCCGCGAACCGTGCGGAAGGCGCCGACATCGCCGGAGTCGAGCAGGATCTCGCAGCCGAAGTGATCCTCCAGGAACAGCAGGAATTCCACGAACATCAGGGAATCGACGATGCGGCTTTCGATCAGGTCCACCGTGTCGTCGATATGAACGTCGCCCAGTTCCGGATTGCGCTCCGCGACGAAGCGCTTGATTTTCTGTGTCAGTGCGGCCACGGCCGGATTTTGATTATTCATTTCAGGCTGCCCCTATCTTTGCGAAGAATTTCCTTACCTTGGCCGTCATGGCGTCGTGATGGGATTGCCGGCCCGGATCGGCCATGACGGCATTGCGGAATTGATAAGCGTCGGCGATGCCGGCGTCCCGGTACATGGCCGGGTAATACAGCGAGTCCAGGCACCAGCCGATATAGCGATCCAGGTAGGCGCGGCACTCATCGATGTCCTCGTCCGTGCAATTCTTGCGCGCCTTGTCGAACAGATCCGCCACGATGGCACGGCCGAAGGCCATATGGCGCGCCTCTTCATAATGGTGCAGGGCATTGAGTTCGCGTATTACCGCGGGCACGGCCTCGTCGGCCGCGATAATGACGTTGTAGTAATCGAGCATTTCCTCCAGGATCAGGATCCTGGCGAAGATGAGGAAGGCATTGGCGGCGGGCTTTAATGGCTGCGCCTGGAATTGCGAACGCTTGTCGACATAGACCTTGCCGCCGTAACGGGTGCAGAAATTGGAAAAGAACCAGCTATGGTTGTTTTCCTCGCACACGAAATGGTGCATGTAGTCCGATACGTCCTCATAGCCGGGGCTGTGCATGCAGTTCAGCACGTCGCGCAGCAGGTGCCGTTCTCCGTGGACGTTGAAGCTATAGAACCAGATGCTTTCCCACTTGCTGAGCCTGAGCAGCTGCTCGGGCGTCAGCGTTGCGCCCGCCTGGGTGCCATGCACCGTCATCAGCTTGTGGGGCATCCACATGACATCCTCTGACAGCGACTCGGGCCAGGCGATGTCAAGGAACGGATTGGTCTTGTTCCGGATGGACAGGGCCGTGAGGCGGTCGACGGTCGCCTTGCGTTGCGCGTGCGTGTCGGTCCTGACCGGATTTGCGGTATCCAGCATTTTGTCTCCTTCGCATGACATGGTTTTCTTTCTAACGAAGCCGGCCCGTCGCGGGCGCGCCGGAAAAACTTGCGCCCTGGGCCGTAAAACAGCAAAACGCCTGCCGGCATGCGGGTATTGCGCGTGCGCGGCATATTAGGCGCGCTTCCGCGGGGAAAGCGCGCCTGCAACGGGAAGAGGGGATATTCAGACGGCCGGAGAATGCCGGCCATGCCCGGTCCAAAAAACCTGCGAATAATCAGACGCCCGAACCGGAGAAATCATCGATAATCCCTTTCATGACAAAAAATAACTAAACGGAGTATGCAGCCATGATCACCTGGAATAAATGGTGCGTCACGAATTTCACTCTTGCGGAACTTGGAGTAATTTTTGATGGACAAGCTGAAAAGCATGGCGGCATTCGTATGTATCGCGGAACAGGGCAGCCTGACCGCCGCCTCGCAGGTATTGGGCGCGTCCTTGCCGACAGTGGTGCGCACGCTGGCGGCGCTGGAAGCCGACCTGGGCGTGCGGCTGTTCAACCGCAGCACGCGGCGCATCGCGCTCACCAATGAGGGCCTGTGCTACCTGGATAGCTGCCGCCATGTGCTGGCGACCCTGGAAGAGGCCGAATCGGCGCTGCGCGAAGACACCGGGGAACTCGCCGGCCAACTGACGATCACGGCGCCGGTGCTGTTCGGCCAGATGCACGTGGCGCCGTCGCTGAATCGCTTTGTCCGGCAGCACTACAAGGTGCGCTGCAGCCTGGTGCTGGCGGACCGCCAGGTGAATCTGCTGGAAGAGGGCATAGATCTGGGCGTGCGCATCGGCCGGCTCAACGATTCCTCGCTCGTCGCGCATCAGGTCGGGCAGGTGCGGCGCATGGTGGTGGCCGCGCCCGCCTACCTGTCGGCCCAGGGCGAGCCGACGCATCCCAAGGACCTGCTGCAGGCCAACTGCATCGACTTCTCCGGCGCCGGCCATTCCTGGTGGGCCTTCCAGAACAATGGCCGCATGTTCACCTTGCCGGTGGCCGGCAGCCTGGAGTTCAACCACGTCGCCCCGGCGCTCGGCGCCTGCCTGGACGGCCTGGGCTTCGGCATGTTCCTGTCCTACCAGGTGGCGCCGCACGTGGCGCAAGGCCGCCTGACCACGGTGCTGGCCGACTATGAACTGCCGCCCCGGCCAGTCAGCGTCATCTATCCGCACGCCAAGCTGCTGCCGGCCCGCACGCGCGCGTTCATCGAATGGATCAAGACGGACCTGGCCAGCGAGGGCTGCTTCACCAGCGCCGCCGCTGTCTGAACGACGCACATCCAACGACGCCTGCGCGTCATGCAGGTCAATCATTTGCGGAGATCGCCGATGCTCCGCACTTCGCCGACGCGCGCTATCCGGGCAGGCACTTCAAACGTCATGCCGGCGCGGGCCCGTGCGAAGGGCGGAAACGTCATGCGGCTGCCTTGAGCAATGCAAAAAGCAGAAGCGCGATGTGAAATCGTCTTTTGCTTTGCGGCATTTTAAACAACAAATTAAACAGAAGAAAATTACCAAAACACCATTTGATTAACTCAAGTGATTGATATTTATGAAATTTTTTTTCCGGAAAATATCGTAAATATGTTTACTGCATCGCAGCATTTAATCTAGAATCATTGCAGGCCGGCACGCTTGACATGGATCACATGACGCCCCGGCGTACCGACGCGACCCGCATCAGGGATGAGCCCGCCGCACAGGATTCACTTCGGACCGGCGCATTGCGTTGATTCCCCCCAAATCAAAGGAGAAGCACCCGTCCACACCATGATTGGATGACCCGGGCAGTTGCATTCGCACGAAAGCGTTATTGATGTTGCGTGAAATCCGACAAGGGCGCCGCGAGCGTCCGGCTTGGAGGAGACCTTTACTCATCCTGCGGGATGGGCACTCAACCAGCACTTTCGAGGGATTAACCATGCTTGCTTTTGTCAAAGACGCGGGGTATCGAATTGGTGAGTTTGAGTTCAATGCGGGTTGGCTGACGAACGCCGAGAAATCCACGCGGGATGTTCTGGCCACCCATTACGGCGACGTCGCGCACACGCCGGAAAAACTGTCGGACGAGATCGATCTTTCCCACCTCCGGGCGGACGTGCTGCGCACATTCCCCGGCATCGCCAGCGCCTCCGAAACGATCAAGGACCTGCTTGAAACACGCTATTCGGCGCTGATCCTGAAAAAAAGCGGCCTGGCCGGCCTGGACCTGGACCAGCAGCGCCGCATCCTGTTCCTGCTGTGCCTGGCGCTGGGCTGGCCCACGCCGACCGACAGGGTCAATCGCCAGATCATCTGGGATATCAAGAAGCGGGACCTGCCCGCCGGCCAGGTCTCCACCTTCTCGGAAAACGCCGACGAGGCCAAGCTGCATACCGACACCCAGTACTTTCCGAATCCCGAAAGGTACACGCTGCTCTACGTGGTGCGGCCCGCCGAGGACGGCGGGGTCTCGTTGATCCGTGACGGGCATCACATCGTGAATTCGCTCAAGAGCGGCAGCCAGGGCGATTGGGCATTCCGACACCTGTCCAGGACCAAGCTGCCTTTCCGCATCCCCACCTCGTACACCAAGGAACGCCGGCAGGACGTGGCCGAAGCCACCTTCGCGCCCATCTTTGCCGACAAGCCGCTGATCCGCTACCGCAAGGACACGCTCGAAGCCGGCCTGAAGGCGCATCCCGAGTACGACACCGCCGAGAACCGGCTGGCGCTCTACATCCTGGAAAACGTCATCGGCAACCAGGAATTCACCACCACCTGCCGGCTGGACGCGGACGACATCCTGCTCACCAACAACCATGAAGGCTTGCACGGCAGGACGGAATTCAGCGATCACGCGCGCCACCTGATCCGGATCCGCATCAGCGACCAGCGCTACGCATCCTAGAACCCAACCCTTATCTGAACAGGAGAGCAGGCATGTCGGACACATTGGCTATCAACGCGGAGCCATCGGGCATCCCGATTCCGGCAAGATACTTTGCCGCAATGGCGATTTTGATCGGCATCTTCATGGGGGCCCTGGACACGTCGATAGTCAATGTGGCCCTGCCCACCATCGCCAAGGAACTGGACGCCACGCCGGCGGCCATCATCTGGGTGGTGAACGCCTATCACGTGGCCAGCGCGGCCACCATGATCACCTTCGCGGCGGTCGGGGCGGTCTTCAGCTACCGCCGGGTGTATTGCATCGGGCTGGCCATCTTCACCCTGACCTCGATCGGCTGCGCCGTGGCCAACGACCTCTGGACCCTGGTCGCGTTCCGCAGCCTGCAGGGCTTCAGCTATGCCGCCATGGTCAGCATCGGCATCGGCATGTACCGCAAGATCTATCCGCCCGAGCTGCTGGGCTCGATCCTGGGCATCAACGCGCTGATCGTGGCGCTGGGCACGGTCGCCGGGCCCACGCTGGGCGGCATCATCGTATCGACGCTGGGTTGGCCCTGGTTGTTCCTGATCAACGTGCCGTTCGGCGTCGCGGCGCTGTACCTGGGCCTGCGCAACCTGCCGGCGGACGAGGGCAGCGGCGCGCGGCTCGACCTGTCCAGCATCGGCTACTCCGTGCTGGCCATCGGCTTCGTGGTGATCGCCATCGACCAGGCCGGACGCTGGGACAATGGCATCGTCTGGACCTTGCTGGCCTGCGGCGCCGTGCTGGCCACCGTGTTCCTGCGCCGGCAGCGCCGGCTGGACGCGCCCTTGCTGCCGCTGGATATCTTCGCGTCCAAGCGCTTTTCCTTCGCCGCCGCGGCCTCGCTGGCCGCGTTCTCGGCGCAGGGCATTTCCTTCGTGGCCTTGCCGTTCCTGTTCCAGTCCGTCTATGGATACAGCGCCATCCAGTCGGCCCTGCTGTTCACGCCCTGGCCGGTGGTGGTCACCGTGGCCGCGCCGCTGTCGGGGCGGCTGTCCGACAAGATCAACGCGACCCTGCTGTCCACCATCGGCGTTGGCATCTTCGCGCTGGGGCTGTTCCTGATCGCGTCCATGGACCATGCGCACGACGTCACCGACATCCTGTGGCGCCTGGGCCTGTGCGGACTGGGCTTCGGCTTCTTCCAGGCGCCCAACAACAAGGAGATGCTCAGCAACGTGGCGCGCGCGCGCAGCGGCGCGGCCTCGGGCGTGCTGGCCACGGCCCGCACCCTGGGCCAGTCGCTGGGCGCGGCGGTGGTGGCCGTGGTGCTGTCCGGCGTGGCCAGCCAGCTGTTCGCCAGCGGCAAGGTCGGACAGATGCAGACCGCGCTGTGGATCGCCGGCGCGATCGCGATGGCGTCCTGCTGTCTCAGCCTGGTGCGCATCCATCGCTGAGGCGACGGGGCAGGGCCGCCGTGGACGAAGCCCGCGCGCGGCCATGGCACAATGGCCCCGTCATCCGAATGCAGACAGGCACGAGGCGGCAAGGACCACGCAAGCGGCCCTTGCCGCCTCGCCGCGTTTCTCCCATCGCTTTCAACTTCCATGGAAATCATGATGTCGGACAGCAAGACACTCGTCGTCATCGGCGGCAGCTCGGGCATCGGCCTGCGCACCGCGCAAGTGGCCGCCGCGCAGGGCGCCCGGGTCATCATCGGCGGCCGCGACCGCCGGCGCCTGGACGAGGCCCTGAAGACCCTGCCGCAGAATGCCATCGCCAGGCAGGTCGACGCGTTCTCCAGCACGTCGCTGACGGCCTTCTTCGACGACCTGCCCGTGGTCGACATGCTGTTCACGCCCGGCACCAACTACACCGTCACCCCCTTCGCCCAGGCGACGGAGGAACAGGCGCGCAGCCCGTTCGAGGGCAAGTTCTGGCCGCAATACTGGGCCGTGCACGCGGCCCTGCCCAAACTGGCGCAGGACGCCTCGGTGCTGCTGATGTCGGGCGCGGCCAGCGCGCGTCCCGTCAAGGGCGGCGCCGCCTACGCCGCCGCCAACGCCGCCATCGAGGGATTGGCCCGGGGGCTGGCCACCGAGCTGGCGCCGCGCCGCGTCAACGCGATCGCGCCCGGCACCATAGACAGCGACCTGTGGCAGGCGCGCCCCGCCGAGCTGCGCGAGGCCGCCTTCGCCCAGTACCGCGCCAGCACGCTGCTGCAGGCCGTGGGCCAGGTGGACGACGTGGCCAACGCCGCCTGGATGCTGCTCTCGAACCGCTACACGACCGGCACGACGTTCTTCGTCGACGGCGGCTACGTGCTGCGCTGAACCGGGCGGCCATCGGCGCGCCCGGCTGACCGGACGCGCCGAGTTTCTCTAACGCGTACAGGAGCACGGATGGACGCGCGCAAGACCCTGCTGGACAAGCTCGAAGCGCTGGACGCGCTGGACGAAGACCATCTGCCGGTCGTCACCCTGGACGAGTATTTCGACGGCAACGAGCAGGAGGACTCCATCGCGCCCAACCAATGGGGCTACGGACGTCCGACCCTGCGCGAGATCCACGCCCATTTCCAGGCCATCGCCCGGCGTCCCGACGTGCAAGGCGTCTACGTGGGCCTGCACCAGGATTGGGGCATGGCGCTGGAATGCGATGACTGGCCCGCCGCCGAGAACATCCACGTGATCTCGTCCGCGACGCAGGCGGACGCCGAGCGGTGGCTGGAAGGCCTGGAGGCCGACGGCCTCATCACCGGCTGGCCCTACGGCAAGCATGCCGCCGCGCCGGAAGCGGGGGAGGGGTTCCAGGTCTATACGGTGTGCTGGGACTGATTCTTCCCGCGCGCGGCCCGGCCGCTACGCCTGTCTGGCGACCCGGCCCTGGCGTGAATCTGCCTGTCCGCTGAATTCAGGCCCAGGCATCCAGGATCGTCCGCACCAGTGGCGCGACGTCTTCCCCGGCCAGCAGCCGCAGCCGGACCAGCAAGGCGTTGGGATGAGCGGCCGCGACGCTGAACGGCTCGCTGCCGATGGCGTCCACGCCCGCCCGTCGCAGGCGCGACACCAGATCCTCCGCGCGCCGGCCCCGGCCGGCCGGCAGCCACAAGCCCCAGCCCGCCGTCGACGGCGATCCCAGCGTCTTCAGCTCCGTGCGGGCGACGGCCTGCCACAATGCGCGCGCATGCTCCGCCTGCCGCGCCTGGATCACGCCGACGGTGCCGTCCTCCAGCCAATGCCGAACCAGCTCGATGAGCAGCGGCGCGCAAGCCAGCCCCCACGACATGGCCAGGCTTTCCAGGACCCGCCGGTTCGGGTCGGGCGCGACCAGATAGCCGAAGCGCAGCCCGTCGCCCAGCAGGCCGGACATGCTGCCGACCAGCCAGGTCCGTTCGGGCGCCAGCCGGTACAGGCCGGTCGATGCCTTGGGCCTCAGATGGCGGTAGGTCAGGTCTTCGATCAGCGCGAAATCATGCTTGCGGGCCAGCTCGGCGATGGCGCGGCAGCGCTGCGGCGGCATCACCCAGCCCATGGGCAAATGCGCCACGGGCATGCAATAGAGCGCCTTGATCCGCCTGCGGCGCAGTGTCCGCTCCAGCTCATCGGGCAAGGGGCCGTCGCGATCGAAGGCGATCGGTTCCAGATCCAGGCCGAGCTGGCCGGCGACGAGCTTCCAGCCTGGGTAGGTGATGGCGTCGGCCGCCACCCGCTGACCGCGCTGCGCGATCGCCAGCGCCGCCAGCCGCAATGCGGCCTGCCCGCCGTGCGCGACGCAGATCTGCCCCGGCGGCACGTCCAACCCCATTCCGACGAAATGCGCGGCCAGGGCGCGCTGGACCGACGTCCGGCCCAGCGGGCTGGCCTGTCCGGTCAGCTGCGCCAGGTCAGGCTGGGCGGCGACCGCCTTGAGCGCGGCGCGCAGGTCCTGCGCCTCCAGCGCCACGGCGCTGCGGCCCAATGACGCGTACCTGGCGGCCGCCGACAGCGGACCCGCGTCCATCGGCCGCTCGCGCACGAAGGTGCCGCGTCCCACTTCGCCAATGACCAGCCCCTGTTGCCGCAGGCTCGCGTAGACCCGCGCGGCGGTGCTGGGTCCGATGCCGCGCAGTCTGGCGAACTCCCGTACCGGGGGGGGGGGGGGGGGGGGGGGGGGGGGGGGGGGGGGGGGGGGGGGGGGGG